>WQVV01000082.1 GCA_009785665.1 Defluviitaleaceae bacterium | reverse complement strand
TTTCTTCGGGCTTATGCTTTTTATCCACAGAAAAAACTACCCTATGCCCATCCACCAACCCAAAACGCGCTATCGTCTTAGGCGGCACAGAAAACACATAGGGGATTTTATTTTCAATAGGGCGAACAAAACCCTGCTTGCCTTCTAACAAAAACGTCCCGATAATAGGCTCGCGGCGAATAATATCCACAATCTTGCCCGACAAACGATTATCGTCACTATCCAAACCCTCGCGCTTTTTGCGTGATTCGGGCTTGCAAATAACCTCGTCACCATGCAACGCGCCATTTGTAGAATGCGGCGGTATGAAAATATCCACTCCGCCCTCATACAAAACAAAGCCAAAGCCTCGCTCATTCCCGACAAATTTGCCTTTTACTTGCGATTCATTTGACTTTGTTTTTTTTGTTGGTTTAGATTTCTCTTTTTTGAGTTGTTTCGTCTGTTGCTTTACTTTCGCAACTTTTTCTTTTTTCTTGGCCAATTAGTACCTCTTTCAAAGCATGTTATTTTCTGAAAATTTTAAATCTCCAAATGCGACAAATGTTTCCTTGTATGTTTATGTCCGTATGGCGCAAATTAAATACATCACTTCTGAAAGGAGACATTCACAATGATGCGTTTAACAGGTGCTATTGTAAGCGGAGTTACCGTTGGATTATTGATTGGTGCAGGTGTTACCACTATCGCCGCCACCGACCAAAGACAACGCAGACGTATTATGCGCGACAGCAGACGCGCAATGCGTAATGCGGGGCATTACTTTCACGATATTTTCGATTAGTATTTCCCAAAACCAAGCGACTTAATATCCTAAGGATTTTAGCATTTTGCTTTACAGCTTAATATCCCAAGGACTTTAAATACTTTCGGCTCTCATCGGCGGCTTCAAGCGAACTTGATAGATACGTCCTGTCTAGTTCCACTATGAAAATTCTTGTCCCTGCGGCAAGTGCGGCTTGAATAATACCGTGCATACTTTGTGAGCCTTTTCCTAACGGACGGTCTTCATAGTTATTGTAGGTTTCTATTACGTCCTTTAGGTGAATTGTGGGGCAGCGTCCTGCGTATTTTTGCAAATACATTTCTGGATTCTGCCCTGCTATTGTTACCCAGCCTGTGTCAAACTGCGTGTACAAGTTTGGGACATCTGCAAACAGCCTATCAAGTATTAACATGCCGTCGGGTAGTTTTTTAAATTCGTGAACTTGATTGTGATATGCGGGAGTTATGCCCGCCTTTTTGCATTCTTCACAAAAATTTTGCAGCAATTCCTTTGCGCAACCTTTTCCACCAGGCAGAAGTTCTGGCGGTAATGAACCAAGTACAATGTGTTCGCAACCCAACGATTTATACTTTGCTACAGTATCGGCAACATCGTTTTCAAGTTCTCGACGCTGTACATGCGCACTGATTGCCTTGAGTCCGATGTCGTCCAAAAATCTTTTGAATTGCGGTGCGTCCATGTCATAGGTGTCTGACAATTCTACATAGTCATAGCCCATTTCCTTTACCTTGCGCAAAGTTCCTGATAAGTCGTTTACGGCTAAGTCGCGCACTGTGTACAATTGCAATGCTATAAGTGGCCTTATCATGTTAAAACCTCCCCTGTGGTTTTATTTACAACTTATAAATCCTCAAAGCATGGTGTGCCATTGATAAACTCGGACTCAAGTCCCAACTGTTCAAAGTACCCGCACATTGCTATGCATCCAAATTTCTCTGATGAGTAGTGCGTTCCGCCCAAGAGATTTATTTTGTTTTCCCTCTCTAGCGCATGAGCTTCACGCGAAGAAACATGCGAATAATTATGGTTTTGTGACAAACCTGTTATAAACACGTTGATTCCGTTTTCTATTATTTCGTTTACCGTTTCTGCGTCATTTCCGCCGCCTGCTACTATGGCGACTTTGTTGTCGGTTATTGTACTATCGCCGTACTTGTAAAGCTTTGTTTCGTGTCCTACCGCTTGCGAATATTTTATGTTTAATTCGTATACATCTTTGCAGTCGGTTATTCCTATTACTCCGCAAAACGCACCACAATGTTTCGCAAATGGCTTTTGAATTTTTATGTCCATTGCTTCGGCTAAGGTTTTGCTGTTGCCATACTCACCGTAATTATCTAGCGGATAGTGAAAATTAAATAGCGCGATACGGCGTTCCTTTAGTTTCGCCAGTAACGCTGGATTCATTTCATAAAAGGCTTTATCGGGATTTAAACTCAAGTCCCAATCAAGAGGGTGGTGTAGAAAAATCATTGCATCTTGTATGTTATCCTCCAGCACTTTTGTTAATACATTGTCTGACGGAAACACCGCTGTGTAAACTTTTGTAATCTCCTCTGCAAAATCACATAGCAAACCAATGCTTCGTTGCTTGAAGTTATCGCAAATGTATTCGTCAAGCCCATTCATGTAATCGTACCAATTTTCTTTCATTTCGGGTGTCACGAAATCTTTTTCTAATTGGTTATATAAATCTGTAGCTCTCACGCCTTTAACTCCTTCTCGTTTTCCATCGGTTTTTTTAAATATAAATGTATTGAGTTCACCCCTGGGCGTTCTAATATATTTTTAATTGTGTCTACTGCATCATCTGCTTTCATCTCTTCTGGTGTGTCATAGTGAATAGAAACAGAATATCCATGTTTTTTTATTAGCTTTGCGTAATGATTTTCACGCGGCAACCCTAGTAGTTCATAATTATCTTTCATGACATTAACCTCCATACTCATATTTGTCACGTTCATGCCTAGTTGCTTTTCTTGCAGAAATTATACGTGTGATAGTTTCGCTTTCTCTGTAACAATGGCAAACCATTAGTAGACGCTCTTTTTCACTATGTCCTATAAGTACGAAACGCTCTTCATTATCTGAATGTTCTTCATCATTATAGATTCGTGCATGTTCATCTACAAATGCGGTCATTGCTTCCTCAAAAGATATGCCATGTTTCTTCTTATTCGCAATTTCCTTGGCATCATCCCAGTCAAAAAGTATGCCGCTGTATTCAATCATAATAGTTCATTCCCTAACGAAAAAAAAATCGGCGTTGCTTACCGCCGATTTTATGCTACATTATAAGAAATTGTCAACTGTTCAGCTTAATCTGTTTTCTGTTCGGGAATCTGTTCTGGAGTTTGGATAAGATGTTACGCGAGGCAAAACATATGCCTGCGTTACTCTTTCGGATTTCCGCGGGTCTATAGCTTCGCCCAAGCGTGCTGATTCTATTATTGCAAAAACAGTTTCTATATCGCCCATTGCTTTTTCTGGTGTGGATTCTATTTTGCCACCTAGGCGCAACGCCGCGTAAAAATCTTCAAGCTCGTGATAATATCCTTCGCCTGGGGTGTAAGAAATTGCTACACTTGGACGGTCATCTTTGTAGGAGATATTCACAAAACCGCAATTTGGTTCTTCCAAATAAATTTCGCCGTGCGTGCCAAAAATTCGCAAACCAACCAAAGGTGCTTGTGTTTCTTTCCCAACCAAGAAGAAACTATAATGCCCAGTGATATTTTCATCAAAGTTAAGCAAACTATTAATGCACGAGTACGGCGCGAAACTTAATCCAGATGGTCGCCCCTTAGCATACACACTTAACGCATTTCCAAAGAAATAACGCATTCGTGCCATATGATGCACGCCAGAATCCATAATTACGCCACCTGCATACGCTGGCTCTTGCCGCCAATGTGTTTGTCCAAAACCGCCGCGCTCAGATTCTTGCTGATACTCCACAATATGGGTATCTATAAAAAATATCGGATTCCCTATTTGCCCACTCGTAATTAAATTTTTGATTAAAACATTTTGCTCCTCGTATCGAATGTTTTCCGCTACCATCACTTTTACATTCGTACTATCGCGCAGTTGTATTAACGCTCTTGCCGCTTCGGGCGTTGAGGCTAATGGCTTTTCTGCAATCAAATGTTTTCTGCTTCTTATTACCGCTGCTGCTGTTTCAAAGTTTTCGCTAATCGGCACAAGCGACTCTACCGCTTCAATATCTTCGCGGGTTAGCATTTTGTTATAATCCGTATACGCCGATTCCTCTGGTAAGCCCAAAAACAACGCAACCTCTTTTACTTTTGTTGCGTCTTTGTCGCATACCGCTACTATTTCGTATTTATCCTTCAATCGAGCAAGCGCGGGCGCGTGCAATCGCTCCCATGCTAACCCCAAACCAATTATCCCCAATTTTATTCTTTGCAAACGAACCACTCCTCATAGAAATAACTTGTGTATATAATTGTCATTTCGGGCTAAAATTATGCGGCTTGTTTTAGTTTGGTACTATGCCTGTCTTTTATGATACAATCGTTGTAAGGAAGTGGTTACAATGAAAATGCAATTCCTTCAAAATGAAACAATTCTGGACGCATTACAAAGACACAAAATTCACATAGACGCACCATGCGGAGGCAGAGGCATTTGTAAGAAATGCACAGTAAAACTAAACGGACAACCATGCCTAGCATGTCAAACTCGACCCAAAAACACCAAAGACAACCACGAAGTTGTAGTAGCAAACGAAGTGGCGGCGGCGACACAGCCGCTTTTCGCCGATTACATGCATGTGTTGCCTATGATACGTCTCGAAGCCAGTTACGATAGTGAAAAAAAATATGGATTAGCTATTGATATTGGAACAACCACTCTAGCATTTGAACTTCTGGACTTGCGAAGCGGGGCAAGAATTGCCGCGCATTCACGAATGAACAGCCAACGCGCCTTTGGCGCAGATGTTCTATCGCGAATCACCCGCGCTGTAGAAGGTGACGCAACACGTTTGCACGAATTTATATTAGAAGATATTCGGCAAGGCATAGCGGCAGTAAGCCACGCACACGCATCAGATGATATAATAGTAGCAATCGCGGGGAATACTACCATGCTTCATCTACTGCAAAATCTCCCCTGTGATTCATTGGGGATATATCCGTTCACGCCCGTTTCCGTTGAGATGACGCATTTTCCTATTTTCAATGCGACGCTTCTTCCGTGTATATCTGCGTTTGTAGGAGCGGATATTGTGGCGGGGCTTCTGCACTGCGGCTACCCCGAAATTACTGGGTATAACCTGCTAATCGACCTAGGCACTAACGGAGAAATGACGTTGTTCAACCCCACCCGCGAAGAAATTCTCGTCACCTCAACAGCAGTAGGCCCTGCATTTGAAGGCGGAAATATCTCGCAAGGAATGGCAAGCGTATCTGGAGCAATAGCACAATCGAACTTTTCGCCAGAAAAAGGCGTATTTATATATAAAACGGTAGACGGCAAACCACCAAAAGGAATATGCGGCACAGGCGTAATAGACATAGCCGCTGAAATAACCCGCAACAATCTAGCAGACGAAACAGGACGACTACGCCACGGCGAAGCCGTCCCAATAGCCCCCGACATCACATTCACGCAAAAAGACCTTCGTGAAGTTCAACTAGCAAAGTCAGCAGTGCGTGCAGGAATAGAAATTTTACTTGACGAAGCGGGGTTAATTTATGAAAATCTGCAAAAGGTCTTTCTTGCGGGAGGATTTGGGTATAAAATGGATATAGAAAACGCATTCACTCTAGGGCTACTACCCACGCAATTTCGAGGGCGAGTAACAGCAGTAGGAAACTCAAGCCTAGGCGGTTGCGCGAAATTCCTACAAAACCCCCACGCCCAAGCCACCGCAAAAAAAATAGCGGCTTCCGCAAAGGAAATCACGCTATCAGAACACCCACGATTCAGCGAATTATTCACGCACTACATTTAAAAGTCTGGAGGTTTCACAATGAACGACCTACGCGACAAAATAACAAGCATCACCAAAACAGTAACAAAAACATCGGGCGACTTGCTAAAGTCCACAAAACTAAACATGAATCTATCCACAGAAGAAAACGAACTACGCACCATCTATGTAGAAATAGGCAGAAAGGTGCATGAAATCTACCAGTATGGAGGGTCACTAGGAACATACTTCGATAGCAAGTATTTAGAGATACTTGATTGCGAACGAAAAATAGCCGATACAAAAGAACAGCTAAGTGTAATAAAAGGCGTGCGTCAATGCCCAAAATGCGGCAAAAACGCAGAAAGAACCGCCGAATTTTGCGCAAAATGCGGCGTGAAATTCCATTCCCACGCCCCAACCTCAGCAGAACCACCACCACCAGAAGCCTACCACCACCATCACCACCACGAAGCCCCACCACCTCCACCCCCACCAAGACCCCCCGAACCCTACGCGCATGAAATTCCACGCCCAGCAGAATGGCCTGCACCTCCCCCGCCGCCGCCTACACCACCGCCAGCCCCAGCCCCACCAGTACGCACCACAAAAAAATGTCGGGTATGCAATTCAGAAAATGAAACAGGTACAAAATTTTGTTTATCATGTGGTAGAATATTAGACTGAAAAATAGGCTAAACTTGTAGAGAAAGGAAATGGCCATGCAATGTGAAAGATGTCAAAGTAATCCAGCGTCGGTGCATATGCAGCAATTCATGCACGGAAAAAAAGTCGAGCTGCACCTGTGCCAAGACTGCGCATTCAAAATGGATAACCCAGAAATGATGGTTTCCCTAGAAAATATTTTCAAAGGATTCCTAGACCAGCTTAATACAAAATATTTCAACCCCCAAACCATGGGAGGAACAGCAGGAGGCCCACCGCCCCTACGCCCAGCAAAAGCATGTTCAAGATGCGGCATGACGTTCCAGAAATTCAAAACAGGCGGAAGACTTGGTTGCGACGTATGTTACACGTCCTTCGCCAAGGAAGTAGAAGTGCTACTCAAAAACGTACAAGGCGGAAACACTCGCCACGAAGGCAAATACCCCCGCAGAATGGGCGCAGGTCTAATAAGCAAACGCCAAGTAAGCGAACTACGCTCTCAACTAAAACAAGCCATAGAAGACGAAAACTACGAAGAAGCCGCCAGACTACGCGACGAAATCCGCGCAATAGAACAAACCCCGACTAATTCGGAGGTGCCAGAATGAACACCCCATGGTATCAAGAAAACGCAACCGACGAAAACGAAATCCTATCATCAAGAGTGCGGCTTGCGCGCAACATAAAACGATACCCCTTCCGCAGAAAACTATCCTCCGCAGAAGCCCTATCAATGGTGCAAGAAGCCACAGATGCCGTAACAATGGCAGGAGGATTCTTTCGTAGCCTAGACATGCAAACCCTAGCCCCAACCGAGCAAACCGTTTTTCTGGAAAAGCACATAGTAAGCCCAGAATTTTTAAGCGGCGACCTCCCGAAAGGTCTTCTGATAAGCGACGACCAAAACGTAAGCGTAATGCTAAACGAAGAAGACCACGTAAGAATCCAGTCAATAAAATCGGGCGAAGGTCTAACCCTAGCTTACGAAACTGCCAGCCAAATAGACGACCTAATCGAAGAAAGAGTAGAGTTCGCCTTCCACACAGACTACGGCTACCTAACAACTTGCCCAACAAACACAGGCACAGGGCTACGTGCATCATACATGATACACCTACCATGCCTAAGCAAATCCTCCGACCTAGCCAACACAATACTCCCCCAAATAACAAAATTCGGAGTAACAATCCGCGGCATATATGGCGAAGGCACGGCCTCCATGGGAAGCATCTACCAAATTTCCAACCAAAACACCCTAGGCAAATCGGAAGAAGATATAATTCTAGGTCTACAAAACGTAACCCGCAACGTAATAGCAAAAGAACAACAAGCCCGCCGCAAACTACTAGACAATAGCTACAACCTACTAGAAGACACCATATACCGAGCCTACGGAATCCTAACCAACAGCCGAATGATTTCCGCAAATGAGGCAATGAACCTACTATCCGACATTCGCCTAGGCTATCTACTAACAATCCTAAACAAACCAAAGCCAGCAAAACAAATCTACCAAATAATGATGGAAATACAACCAGGACACTTACAACGGAGCGCAGGCGAAGAAATGTCCGAGCAAGAACGCGACAAAACCAGAGCCAAATACCTAAGAGAAATATTTGATGTGTAGTGCAAAGCTAATACCTTGGGACGCTGTCCCACATGGCGCAGTGAGCGTAAGCGAATGTTTCCCGCGCCAAACCCTGCAAGGAGCGCAGCCCCTTGACCCGCTTTTTTGTGGCTTACAATAAGTGGGATTAGCAATAGCATCGCGAAATCACTACTTCAATAAAAATTCCAATGTTAAAGTTTTGTCAAACTTTTTCAAAAGTTTGCAGGGGTATTGGGGACAGCGTCCCCAAGGTCTTAAATCTTTTGACTTTAAATCTTTTGACTTTAATCTCTTAATCTTTCATTCAGCGAGGAGGCTACATAAGATGAAGGGTCCTTTTACGGAGAAAGCTAGAATGGCAATTCAGAATGCGCAAGATGCCGCTAAACAGCTTGGTGAGCCTAATGTGGGTACGGAGCATTTGTTGCTTGGGCTTGCGCGAGTTACTGATGGTGTGGCGGCTAAGGCACTGGAAATGCAGAAGGTTACGGCGGATAGCATCTTGAAGGAACTTGAGAATGCTACCAATGCAGGAGGAACGCCTACGCTTGGTGGTAATGAGCCGCAGGGTTTTACGCCGCGTACTAAGCGGATTTTGGAACAGAGCCACCAAGAGGCTGTTCGTATGAAAACTAATTATATTGGCACAGAGCATCTTTTGATTTCTATTTTGAAGGAAAATGAATGCCTTGCTAATAGTATCTTGGCGGCACTTGGCGTTAATGTGCAGAAAATGTTTGACGATATTATGGCTATGTTGGGCGAAACTACTAATCAGCATGGACTGCCGCCGTTTCCATTTCCAATGAATCCTAATTCTACGGTTAAGGGGCAGAAATCCAATACCCCTACGTTGGATAAGTTTAGTCGTGATTTTACGCAAATGGCGAAGGAAAGCCACTTTGACCCGATTGTGGGACGCGCAAAAGAAACGGAACGGGTAATCCAAATTCTTAGCCGCCGCACGAAAAATAATCCGTGTTTGGTGGGCGACCCTGGTGTGGGAAAAACGGCAATAGCCGAAGGGCTTGCGCAACGTATAGTTTCGGGTGACGTGCCAGAGCCTGTTAAGGACAAACGTGTGGTTGGTTTGGACTTGCCTGGTATGGTTGCAGGAACAAAATATCGCGGCGAATTTGAAGAACGTATCAAGCGCGTTTTGCAGGAAGTCAAAACTAATACTGATGTGATTCTGTTTATAGATGAGCTTCACACCTTGATAGGTGCAGGTGGTGCGGAGGGCGCGTTAGACGCGGCTAATATCCTAAAACCCGCCCTAGCGCGTGGCGAAATGCAAGTAATAGGCGCGACAACCATGGACGAATATCGCAAGCATATCGAAAAAGACGCGGCACTGGAGCGTCGTTTTCAGCCTGTGATAATTGACGAGCCTTCCGAGGAGGAAGCAATCGAAATATTGAAGGGAATCCGCGACAAGTACGAGGCGCATCACAACGTACAAATCACGGAAGACGCGGTTGCTGCTGCTGTTCAGTTAAGCGCGAGATATGTAACCGACCGTTTCCTTCCCGATAAGGCAATTGACCTGCTTGATGAAACGGCTTCAAAGGTGAGGTTGCGTTCATACACTGCGCCGCCAAATATTAAAGAATTGCAAACGCAAATCAACGACCTTGACAATGAAAAAGAAGCCGCTATCAAAACGGAAGAATTTGAAAAAGCGGGTTTGCTAAAGCAACGTCAAGCAGCCCTAAAACAACGCCTAGAATCCGAAGAAAAGGAATGGAAAGACGCGCATACTAAATCGCACCACATTGTAAACGCCGATGAAATTGCAGATGTTCTTGCCGCGACCACGGGCGTTCCTGTGAAACGCTTGCAACAGGAAGAAAGCAAGCGACTTATGAAAATGGAAGACACTATTCATCAGCGCGTAATCGGGCAGGACGCGGCGGTTAAAACCGTTTCTAAGGCGATTAGGCGTGGGCGTGTTGGGTTGAAAAATCCGAATCGTCCGATTGGGTCGTTCTTGTTCTTGGGGCCTACTGGCGTTGGAAAGACGCATCTTTGCCGCGCTTTGGCTGAAATTCTTTTTGGTGATGAGAATGCAATTATCCGCGTGGATATGTCTGAATATATGGAGAAACATAATGTTTCCCGTTTGATAGGTTCGCCACCAGGTTATGTTGGCTACAACGAAGGCGGGCAGTTAAGTGACCGTGTTCGCCGCAAACCGTATTCCGTAATTCTTTTCGATGAGGTTGAAAAGGCGCACCCCGATGTTTTCAATATCCTGTTGCAAGTCCTAGACGATGGGCATATTACCGATTCGCAGGGGCGTAAGATTAATTTTAAAAATACCGTTATCATCATGACAAGTAACGCGGGCGCACGTTCCATAGTAAACCCCAAGAAACTAGGTTTCGTTGGTGACGATAACAAAGAGCGTTCATACGAGGATATGAAAAAACTTGTAATGGACGAAGTTAAAAACCTCTTCCGCCCAGAGTTTATCAATCGCATAGATGACATCATAGTTTTCCACCCGCTGGACAACGAAGACATTTGCAAAATCACACGCCTAATGCTTGAAGAAACAGCCGCAAGAATCCGCCAAAACATGGACATCGACCTAATTTATACCAACGAGCTAGTAGAACTAATATCAAAAGAAGGCTACGACCAAATGTATGGCGCACGCCCACTAAGACGCGCAATCCAAAACAAAGTAGAAGACGAACTAGCCGAGGCCATACTAGAAGGAAGATTCCGCGAAGGCGACAAGGTAAGAGGCGACGTAGTAGATGGCAAAATCTCCTTCCGCACCAAATGGGACACGCCTAGGACGTAACGGCAAAAAGCGGCGAAGTCGCATTAAGAGCAAAAGCCAATAGTCGAGAAAGAGGACAGTTGGCTTTTGTGTAATATCTGGTAAAATAATGACATGAGAGCAGAGGAAAAGTACAGATATGATAAAACCACCAATAAAATGGTGAAGTCATATACAATTAAAGAGATTCTGTTGATTGTTGTCAATGGGCAGATTGAAATTTTATACTTCCAACGGCAGTATGTATGATACAATGGACTTGTAAGCGCAGAAACTTTATATTTTCCAACATAGATATTATTGTGCATAAAAAGTTGAGAAACGATAAATCCGTTGCGTTATCCTATTGATGAAAGGAGGGCGATTTATGGATTGGCTCACAAAGATGAACGCTGCCATTGACTACATTGAGAATAATCTAACCGATGAGATTGATTTTGGTGTGGTTGCAATGAAGGCTTGCTGTTCCTCGTATAATTTTCAGCGAATGTTCTCATTTATTACCGATACCACGTTGGCTGAATATGTCCGCCGCAGAAGATTAACACAGGCAGCGTTGGAACTTCAAAACACCAACGCAAAAGTTTTGGATATTGCCGTCAAGTATGGCTACGATTCTTCCACATCATTTGCCAGAGCGTTTTCTGCATTGCATGGAATAACTCCATCCGAAGCAAGGCAGACAGGAACACGATTAAGAGCCTACCCTAAAATGTCCTTCCAAATTTCAATTAAAGGAGAGAGTGCAATGGATTACAGAATTGAAACAAAAGAGGCGTTTGAGGTTTTTGGTATCGAGGCGGTTTGTTCGCTAACAGGAGCAGAAGGGTTTTCAACCCCTGCCGACCTATGGCAAAAGTGCCACAAAAACGGCGAATATGAACGCCTTGTCGCAAATGCGGGAGCGTTACCAAGCTTCGTACAAGGTTCGTGCAAAGTCCACGCCGTTGAAAATTACCGTAAAACAGAAGAAAACACATTCGCCTATATGTTGTGCGCTTTTGTGTCTAAGGACAGTAAAACCGAGGGCTACAAAACCGTTCGCATACCCGC
>WQVV01000081.1 GCA_009785665.1 Defluviitaleaceae bacterium | reverse complement strand
TATCTCATATTGCTCTCGGGTTATATCGCTAGGATACGCTTTTCTCATTTGCTTACCCCCTTCGCTTTTAACACATTTTATGACAGTTGATAGCAATTTTCAAGATATTAAACAGGCTCTAAGAACCACCTTCAAGCGTTAGTGGGATTTCATCAGCCGTAGCAATCCATACATGCGCTTCATCGTCCCAAATCATTTTAACTGTACATTCCATTTTAGATTTCTCCTTTCAAGCCGTTACGCCTTAGTATAGCACAGCGCAAGACGGGGTAGAAGTACACAAATATCCGTTATCATATAGTGCCTATCCTTCATGGCTTGATGATAACGTTTTAGCAGAAAAAGAATGACGCAGCAAAAGAAGCAAACATAAATGTTTCGAGCTTTATTCAAAGTGCATAAAAGCACATTTGCAAATTGAAAAGGTGTAGTTTTTTTGTCGGATTTTTCGCCCGTACTTTAAAAACAATTTATCCAATTTTAGATGCTGTTTCTGTTTTTTATTCGTTGAACTCAGACTTTATAAAAAAAACAGCAACTATTCTAATTTTAACCTTCCATGAAAATGGTTGGTTTTTGAACTAGAATAATGGCTGGTTTTTAAGCTGGATTTAACATGCGTTGCAAACGAAACAAAAAATTTGTTCAACCGCACACGGCAAAACAAATTAAAAAGTAAATGACTAGAACCGATTAAAAGATTTTATATTACAAATTTAGCCACAAAGCAGGACGAACACCGCCAGACTCGGCAGACACGTAAAGACCGTCAACGTAGACATATCCGTCATCAGTGACATACGCGGCGCGGGTACTAAGGTTGCCAGGCGACCGCAGCCACCACCAGCACGCCGAACCATTGTACATTACCACCCTGTCTTTGTCATAGTTGTTTTGCAATATCGCTCCTTTATCATGCTCAATCCATTTACCACTATACTCTTTTCGTCTTTTATTCACATAATCGCCGCTATCACCCAAATATCTGTCTACCTCTTCAAGGCTCAATATAAACACTTTATCAGTGGTATCGCATCCGCCTTTTGTGCCATACCACAAGTTGTCTGGGTTAGCTATCCAACCCCTACTAATTCTGTTTTTGTCCGATTGGCTGAACTTGTTTAGAAATTCTCCGTTTAAGTATTGGCGCAGGGTACAGTGTCTCCATATAATGTCAACACTCCCATTGAGGTGGAGGTGGTATTCTCGTTGTTCTAATATATCTTCGCTAAGTAGCAACACCTTATTGCCTTTCATATCAAGTATGCGCCAGTTATAACCACCAAAATAATAATTATCACCTATCCGTGGTAATTGGGTTTGGGGTTGATGGTGAATCACCTGCGGATTGACTGCTATTGGGGCTGTTGGCAAACTTGTCAACGGCTTCGTTATCTGTTTACCATTATCATCTGCACCTTGCGTAATCCCCTCCAAAACCTCGTCCGAAATACCCGCACCAAACGCAAGCACCCGTATTACCGCTGCCACATGGGATTTGTCCATAAGGTAATCGTCTGCAAAGTACGACACAATTGCCGAAAGCCGCATCTTTTGTTCACTTACGCTATGCGATAGCAATTCTGCTATTTTAATCGCAATACCATCGTCTACCGCAAGCCGTAAACCTTTAAGCATTTTTTTATCTGTCGCAAAATAATCACCAATTACAGCCCTTAGAACTTGTTTATCTTGATACAGTTTCTCGCCGCGTTTCAGAAATTCTTCGCGTAAAGCGGCTTCACCTTCGCTTTTTGCGGTTTGCTTTTTCACGCTATTGTCGGTATGGCAAAATGGGCATACCGTCAACGCTACGCCTTTAGGGGACACCAACGGTGCTTCACAGCTAGTACATTTCATAAGTCACGCTCCTAATGCAAATTAGCAACACACGATTATTAATAAACTTCTACCAGAATAACTGGTTCACCTATAAAAATCCAGATACTACGACAAAATATTACCGCAATTTAACCCATATTTCAACTTGCGATAGTTTTTGCCACAGGCGTGTTTGTGACAACACTAAAAAAATAACCCCATGTCTATTAAGACATGAGGTTACTTTTTTGCGGCTGGTGAGCAGATTTGAACTGCCGACTTCCTCCTTACCAAGGAGGTACTCTACCCCTGAGTTACACCAGCAGGTGGGGCTTTGTTCACTCTAACGCCTTGTGATAAATCAACAATAAACCCACTATTTTCAACAGTGGTTGACCAAGTCCCAAAACGGAAAAGCATGAATGACAGGCGAAAGAATAGCATATTTCTATCAGCGCGTCAAGTGTCAATTTAGGGCGTGTTGCCTATCAAAAATGACAACAGACTAATAGTACCCACCGCCACCGTAATTGCTATCACTGCCGTAATTACCACCATTATCCGAACTACTACTACTGTCAGAAGAATGCGGCGGATTCAGCATAAAATCCGCCTCCATGTTAATTGCGCGTCGCCCTTTTGAGCGCATACCAATTTTATACGCGCCAAAACAAATTGCAATCGCAAGCAAAGTCCGAAATACACCCCAAAAAACATCTACAAAAGTTATATCCATAAAGCCGCCCCTATCTTGCTATACTACGCGAACCGCGAATCTTCTGCGGCGCGTTGGTATTGTTGCAATGTATATTCTTCAAAAAACTGCCTTACACGCGGCACATGAGCTTGAGTTTCTGCGAATGGCGGAATCCCACCGTGGCGACGCACAGCACCCTGTCCAGCGTTGTATGCGGCAAGGGCGAGGTCAACATCTTGGTCAAACATATCCAGCATACGGCGAAGATACTCTGTGCCACCGTTGATATTTTGTCGAATGTCAAACGGATTAGTCACGCCAAGTGAAGCGGCGGTGTTTGGCATAAGTTGCATCAGCCCCATTGCTCCCGCGTGGGAAACTGCATCATGCCTATAATTACTTTCGGCGCGGATTACTGCACGCACTAAGTTTGGGTCAATATCATGCCTTGCGGCGGCCAACTCGATTTCTGCTTCAATTGCTTGGCGCATTAATGGGGTTGCATCGCCACCACCATTAAAATACTCCATAATAGCCGAGAACGGAACAGCACCTATCCCCTCTGCTGCTGGCTGGGTGTTATTCGCTGGCGCATTACGCGCCGCAACTGCCCGCGAAGCATTGGCGGCGTTGGCAGTTCTTTGTTGCATCATCTGCATGTTCCGCGTTACGCCTTCTGGAAATCTTGAAAAAATTCCGCGAACAATTTCATTGTACAAGTTCATAGGATTTATCATGGTATACCCCCTCATAAAAATATTCTACGAAATTTTCGTGAATATTGCAAGAAAAAATTGCAGCAATGCAGGAACATTAGTTTGCAGATATGGCAAAAATATAGTAAAGTTGTTTTTTAGAAAGGACAGGTTCTAATGGATAAAAAAATTAAAATAAAAGGTGCGCGTGGGAACAATTTAAAAAATGTAGACCTTGAGCTTCCGCGTGATAAATTTGTGGTGTTTACAGGACTTAGTGGTTCTGGGAAAACATCACTAGCGTTTGATACGATTTATGCGGAGGGGCAACGGCGGTATGTGGAATCTTTATCGGCGTATGCGCGGCAGTTTCTTGGGCAAATGGAAAAACCCGACGTGGATTTTATCGAGGGTTTAAGCCCAGCGATTTCGATTGACCAGAAAACTACCAGCCAGAATCCGCGTTCGACAGTAGGAACGGTTACGGAAATTTACGATTATCTGCGCTTGCTGTATGCGCGTGTGGGAATCCCACATTGCCCTGTGTGCGGAAAAACCGTCGAAAAGCAAACGGTTGACCAAATAGTTGACCAAATTTTGCTATTGCCAGAAAAAACTCGTCTGCAAGTTCTTGCGCCAGTGGTGCGGGCGCGAAAGGGCGAGCATACAAAATTACTAGACGAAGCCAGAAAAAACGGCTACGTTCGCGCAAGAATAGACAACGAAGTTCACGACCTAGGCGACCCAATAACGCTGGACAAAAAAAAGAAGCACACAATAGAAATAGTAATAGACCGAATAGTAGTGCGTGAAGGTATTCAGAAGCGTTTGTCGGAATCTATTGAGGCGGCTATGAGTTTAACGGGTGGGCTGTTGGTTATTCATTCGGATAGCGGAAATGACGAAAATGGCATTGATACGACATACAGCCAACATTTTTCCTGTGCAGATTGCGGCGTTAGTCTGCCAGAACTTGAGCCACGTATGTTTTCGTTTAACAATCCAGCGGGTGCGTGTTCCGATTGCGCTGGGCTTGGAATGAAGCTAATCTTTGACCCAGAGCTGGTTGTTCCCAACCCTGCGTTAAGCATTAATCAAGGCGCGATTGCCGCACCAGGGTGGAATGCTGTGCGTTCGGAAAACAGCATGGGACATGCTATATTTGAAGCCTTAGCCCGTGAGTACGATTTTAGTTTGGACGCGCCGTTTGAGGAAATCCCCGAAAAAACCCGTCATATTCTAATGGAGGGCGCGGCAGAAAAAAGACAACTACGAATCACCTACGCAGGGCAAGACGGACGCGAACGCACATATCCATACAACTTTGAAGGAATCGTAAACAATTTATGGCGGCGATACAACGAAACATCTTCGTATACCTCGCGGCAGGATTACGAGGGTTTTATGACTAGCATTTCTTGCCCTGCGTGCAATGGCAAGCGGCTAAAGCCCGAAGTTCTAGCGGTGACAATCGGCGAGGAATCCATTTCCGCTGTTACGGAAATGACCATTGGGCGCGTGCAGGAGTTCTTCGGCGCGTTGCAGCTTTCGCCCACGCAATTGATTATCGCTAACCCTATCATGAAGGAAATCCATGCGCGCACGGGTTTTCTTATGGACGTTGGTTTGGATTATTTGACGCTGTCTCGTTCGGCGGGGTCGCTTTCTGGCGGCGAAGCGCAACGTATTCGGCTTGCTACGCAAATCGGTTCGGGGCTGGTGGGCGTTGTGTATATCCTCGACGAACCAAGCATTGGATTACATCAGCGAGACAACGACCGTCTGCTAAAAACCCTCCGCCACCTAACCGATATAGGCAACACGTTAATAGTAGTCGAACACGATTCCGACACAATGCTTGCATCGGATTACATTGTTGATATAGGCCCTGGTGCGGGAGTCCACGGCGGCGAAGTGGTTTTTGCGGGCGACGTAAAAGACCTATTAAACTGCCCAGAAAGCATAACGGGTCAATACCTAAGCGGAAAAACCCGCATAGAAACCCCAAAAACCCGCCGCACCGCCGACAAGAAAAAGCAACTAAAAATCCTAGGCGCGGCAGAAAATAACCTTCGCAATGTAAACGTAGAAATCCCAGTGGGGCTGTTCACCTGCGTGACGGGCGTTAGCGGCTCTGGGAAAAGTTCGCTTGTTAATCAAATTCTTTACAAGCGTCTGGCACGCGACCTGAATCGCGCAAGAATCAAGCCAGGCCAACACAAAGACATCACGGGCCTAGAACACCTAGATAAAATTATCAACATAGACCAAAGCCCAATAGGGCGAACTCCGCGTTCAAACCCCGCCACTTACACGGGTTTATTCGACCTAATCCGCGACGTATTCGCCCAAACCCCCGAAGCCAAAGTACGCGGTTATCAAAAAGGTCGCTTTAGCTTCAACGTAAAAGGCGGTCGTTGCGAAGCCTGCGCAGGCGACGGAATCCTAAAAATAGAAATGCATTTCCTACCAGATGTTTATGTACCATGCGAAGTGTGCAACGGCAAACGCTACAACCGCGAGACATTAGAAGTAAAGTACAAAGGCAAATCCATCTCCGACGTACTAGATATGACAATCGAAGCCGCATTAGATTTCTTCGGCAGTCTGCCCCGCCTAAAAGACAAACTACAAACCCTATGCGACGTAGGTCTAACTTACATCAAACTAGGTCAATCCTCAACAACCCTATCAGGCGGCGAGGCCCAACGCGTAAAACTAGCAACAGAATTATCCCGCCGTTCCACAGGCAAAACCCTATACGTACTAGACGAACCAACAACAGGTCTACACGCCGCCGACGTTCACAAGCTACTAGGAATCCTCCAGCAACTAACCGACTGGGGAAACACAGTAGTAGTAATCGAACACAACCTAGACATGATAAAGTCATCCGACCACATAATAGACCTAGGCCCAGAAGGCGGCGGCGCAGGCGGTCAAATAGTAACCTACGGCACACCAGAAAAGGTAGCCAAGTGCAAAAACTCATTCACAGGAAAATTTTTAAAGGAAGTTCTTTAGAGAATAAGGTCAAGAGATTTAAGGTCAAAAGATTTAAGACCTTGGGGGCGTTGCCCCCAATACCCCCACAAGGGGACGCAGTCCCCTTGACCCCGCTTTTTTGTGGCGTTCGAGATTTTTTGGATTTTTAATCCAAGTATGCCTTATGCAAAAAAAATCGAGAGTGGCGTTGGCCGCAATGTCATTAAGTTAAGGATTTTTACCCGAATCGTACAATGCATGACTCGCATTATAACGGGGGTTAAAAAAACGGAGGAGTTGAATTTTCTCATCCGTTTTTTCTTAACTTAATGACATTGGGCGTTGGCCGACTCTCGATTTTTTTATAGGCTAGGAAATTGTTCATGGCTTTGTGACGTATGCGTGACTTACCAATGCATGTCATTGAGAAAGTAGTGGCGTTCACTAACTCACAATGTCGTAAAGCCTTAGCATTGTTATTATGCTTTGTTCGCGGGTGTACGCGCCTAATGGGTCGAAACGGTTGTTGCCTACGCCGCCCATTATGCCTGATGCTTGGGATTGCCCTACGTGTGGCGCGGCCCAAGTTGCTATGTCGTCGTTGTCGGCGAAGGTTGGGCTGTTTGCTGGTAGGGGGTGTCCTATTGCGTGGGCTAGACGTGCCATCATTGTGGCGGCCTCTTGGCGGGTTAGGTTGCCTGTTGGGTTGAAGTTATCGTTGCCTACGCCGCGAACTATGTCAAGGTATGCGGCGCGTTCGATGTTGATGTCGGTTGTGTCGGCGAAGGTTACGCGACCTGCTATTGTGCGGCCTGTTGCGAACTCGTATAGTGAAACGGCTAGGGTTGCAAATTCTGCGCGAGTGATGTTTTGATTGTAGCTATTTTGGATTCCTTGCGGAACGAACCCTAGTGATACAGAGCGATTGATATAGTCATGCGCCCATGTGCTGGCTGAATTGATGTTTGGCGCGGTGGTTATTGCTGGTGGTGGCGTAGGTGTTGGTGTTGGAGTCGGGGTAGGTGGTGGAGTCGGCGTTGGAGTGGGTGTAGGTGTCGCGGTTGGCGTGGGAGAGGGAGAAGGCGTTGGAGTGGGTGTAGGTGTTGCCGCCGCTGGTGCGCCTGCGTTGCGATGGTTATAGGCAACTTCCATAATTGCGTGGAAGGCTGGTTTTGGTTGCAAGTTTGCATCAAAGATACAGGGGTAGCCAGATGCGCGCCAGTTGAATGGGTCGCCCATTCCCCAGAAGGAAACGCGGTCTATATGCTCATGAAATTCGAGGTAGTAGCGGAATAGTCTTGCATAGTAATTGGCTTGTTGTGCGAATAGAGTTTCGCGGTTCGCGCCTGTTACTGCTGGAGTATTAGGGCCGCCGTGGCCGCCGCCTACTGTGATGTCTAGTTCTGTTATGCTAATGCGTGCGCCTGTTCCAATGAATGCAATCATGGCTGGTCTTACATAGTTGAAGTTTGTGCGCCATTGACCTACCATGTGGTAGTGGGATTGCATTCCTATTACTTCTATTAATAGACGACCGTCGTATAGAGGGTCTTGTGTCCAGCGTTCATTGATTTCTGTCACCATATGAACAATTGCGTTGCGTTTTCCAGGTGCTTCTTCGTTGTAGTCGTTGTAGTATAGAATTGCGTCGGGGTCTGCAATGCGGGCGAATCTGAATGCATAGTAAATGAAGTCAGAACCGCATTGGTCGCCTGTCGCGCCGTTGGCAAATGCGTTGTACCATTGGGTGTTGCTTCCTGCTAACTGGGCGTTGGTTATGCGCAAATGTGCGCGCCAGTCTGGATTTGCGTTCCAGTCGCCTAGTGAGAACCACGAGTTTAGGGCTTCGTTTACAACGTCCCATGAACGAACTCTGCCAGCGTAGCGGCCTGCAACGGTGTTGATATATTGTTCCATGTTTGAAACGGCTTGTGCGCGTGTTAGCGGCTGATTGTTGGCTGGATTGGTTGTCAGCCATGCGCGTGATTGTGAGTGCCATACCAAGGCGTGTCCGATAACTTCAACATCGTTTTGATTGCCCCAGTTTACGATTCTGTCTGCGCGTGGCCAGTTTGTCCAGTTCCACGCGCCAGCGGCCGCGCCAAGAAGTTGGTCTACTTTATGATAGTCTTCGGCGGAAACAGCGTTGAAGTGATATTGGAAGAAACTTAGTGAAGCTGGACTATCCATGTTGCGTTTTCTCCAGCTACTATGCCAGATGTTTCCTACCAAGAAATACGGCTCGAACGCCTCGCGAAGAGATGTTGGCATATCTCCAGATGGAGGACGTGGCGTACCAGCAGGGGTAGCCGCTGGCGTTGCGGCGGGAGTTCCGCCACCTGCGCGTGTTACTACGATTGTATCAACAAAAAGATTGTTCGCGCCTGTGGTTGTGTTTACGCGAACAGCGACAAGACCGCTTGCATCAGCGTCGGACAAAGTATGCGATATTGTGAAAGAACCATCAGCGGCAAAGTCTTCGGTAGCAAGCCCAGAATACCCAGGGTTGCGCGCTAATTGAATTTGCGCACCAGCAGGAACAGCCCCGTCGGAACGTCCAGTAGCTGTGATTGTGTCACCAGCTTGAAATCCGATTGAGTCTGCACGAAGGTCTATGCCATGCCAACCTGCATTTCTTACAAGGCGAAAACCAAGCTGACCAGCATGTGCGTTTACTGTGACACCAGTAGAAATTCCAGCGTCCCAAACTGCGTCTGTACTTGAGAACGATTCGCCATCAGCACGCCCGTCAAGAAAGTCGTTCAATGTCCAAACAACATCAGCCGCTTGCACCGTTGCCGAAAATGGCACAAACACCGCAAGCACCAGCGCGAATGCCATAGCAAACGACAATATTCGCTTGCCAAAATTATTCCACTTCATATAATACCTCCTGTAATAGATTTGCCATAGTCTATCATACATACTTATGGCAATCAAACCAATTAACGTAATTTGTTAAGGTTCAGAAGCAACGCAAACGCGACACGCAAATGTCCTAGTTGATGTATTATGATTATAAAAAACGGCAGCGGCACAGCCGCATTTCGCCGATAGCCTGCGTTGCAAGCTATCGCATACGTCTCGAAGCCATGAACAGTTTCCTCCGCAACAAAAAAGCAACACAGTCGCATTTCGCATTGATACAATCTTGATTGTGAGTTATAGTATATACGGAAGTGTGAAAACATTAATCTCCTCTGTCGTTCAAGTCTGCGTAAAACGTAAAAGCCCGCAGACTTAGTTTGTCGTTGGTAAATGTTTTCGGCATTCCGTATAGAAAAATACATAGGGGTGACATATGGCTAGAAACAGAGCGGCGCATTCTGGGCGCATAGGGCAGAATACAGGGAATAACGCCACGGGCGGCAACGCAAGCGGCGGAAGAAATCGCGGTCGTGGTAGGCATGGACGCAATTCCAAGAAAGACAACGCCGATACTCGTCCGAAAATTCCTATGTATCGCGTGTTTTTTTATGCTACACGGTTTATGCTTTCGTATGCGCCTGTTATGTTTTTGAGTGTGTTTATACTTGGGATTCCGTTTGGGCTGGCGCAAGGGCTTTCGGTTTTTGCTACACAGAATCTTTTTGATTCTGTTGAAGGCGCGATTACTGGGTATTCCGCGCTTCGCACGGCTTACCTTGCGTTGCTTGCGCTTGGTGTGATTATTATTTCGCGAGAAATTTTGAACGGGTTGCATTCGTTTTTATATAGCGCGTTGTTTGATAAAATTGGTGGTGGCTTGCAACGTGCCATTCACCGCAAAATGTCGCTAATCGACCCTGTTGCCTTTGAGAATGTAAGTTTTCACGACGACATGGAAAAGGCCGACCGCGGCAAGTGGAGCGTTATGGGCATGACCTGCACCATTTGGGACACGCTTACTTTTTATGTACCATATTTTATTTTCATGGGTTTTTATCTGCATCATGTTAGCCCGCGATTTGTTTTTGCAATTGTGCTGGTGTTTTTGCCTACGCTGTTGGGGCAGATTATTCACACGAAAATCATTTCAAAGTTCGTTGACGTAACCGCGCCAATTCGCCGCGAGCATGATTTTTACTACAATGCGATTACAAACCGCCATTACTATAAAGAAACTCGCATTCTGGGGACTTACGGCTTCTTTCTAAAACGCTACATGAAAATGCTAAAAGACCTCTCACGCGCCGAGCTTTCCGCCAATCGAAAAACCAGTTTCCTTGACCTTGGGCTAAGTCTGCTTAGTACTGCTGGGTATGTTGGGATTTTGGTTATGTTGGTGTCTGCGCTTCTTAGTGGTGAGATTTCTGTTGGTGCTTTTGCGGCGGTTTATGGTTCTATTGGAATGATGTTTAGCATGATGGAGCAGGTAATAAAACACCGCCTAGGACAGGCGGCAGAAGGCATGGGCTTCGCGCATAACTTCATGCGCTTCATTGAACTACCAGAACGCGACGGCAGTGAAACAACCAAAATAGACTCAACCCAAGGCATTGAAATGCAGAATGTATCATTCACCTACCCCTTAGCCGAAAACAAAAGCATAGAATCCGTAAACCTAAAAATTGCCCAAGGCGAAACAGTAGCAATAGTAGGCGAAAACGGCGCAGGAAAAAGCACGCTGGTTCGCCTAATGATAGGCCTATACAAACCCGACGAAGGCACAATTTTATTCGGCGGCGCAGACACTTCCCAAACAAAACTAACCACCATATTCAAAAACCTAACAGGCGTTTTCCAACGCTTCCAGCGGTATCATCTAACGCTAAAAGAAAATATCCGCATGGGCGATACCTCCTCCCCAGAAACAATATTCGAAAGCCTAACCCAATCAGGCCTAGAACTAACCCCCGCAACATACCCACAAGGCGAAGACACCATGTTAAGCCGCGAATTTGAAGGCGTAGACCTTTCGGGCGGGCAGTGGCAACGCGTAGCAATAGCCCGCGGCCTATACCGCGCCCACAACATAGTAGTACTAGACGAACCCACCGCCGCCATAGACCCCATAGAAGAAAGCCGCATCTACGAAAAATTTATAGAAATCTCCAAAAATAAAACCGCCATAATCGTAACGCACCGTCTAGGCTCTACGAAAATCGCGGATAGAGTTATAGTTATGGAAAAAGGCAAAATTGTAGACATAGGCAACCACGACGAATTACTATCTCGCGGTGGCACTTACGCAAAAATGTTTCACGCACAGGCGGAATGGTATGAGTAAGCGTGACCGCACAAGCAAAAAAGGGCTGTTGCAAAACTGTAAAATGCAGTTGGCAACAGCCCTTTTTCGCTTCTCTCGTCGATTCCTGTCCCCGCTTTCCAAAGGGGATTACTTGGGGCGATTTTATTTTGCAACAGCCCCATATTGACGTTGCCCTTGATACAATGAAAATGTTATAGTTAATCATAGAGGGTTTACAATGGGTGAAGATTTTATACATTTTGGAGGACGGAAGAAATGGATAAACCGCATGGAATAATTGTGTTCGGGGCTGGTGGAACTGGAAAGACTACATTAGCTTGCGAACTGGCGCGATTATTAAATTTCGATCATTTTGATACAGATGATTATTTTTTTGAGCAGACTGACCCACCATTTACACAGACACGTTCCTTAAATAAGCGAATAGAAATTTTACGCCCTTTATTAAAAACCAATTTCATCATTTCTGGGTGCTTACGCGAATGGGGTGGAGCCTTCGACTCTATGTTATCTATGGCGGTTTTTCTGATAGTTCCAACGGATATAAGAATCGAACGATTGGAAAGCCGAGAATTTAATCGTAATGGTAAGCGTATCAAGCAGGGTGGAGATTTGTATAATCGTCATCAAGAATTTATAAGGTATGTGGCAACATACGATAATGGCGGAATGGAAACACGTTCGTTAGCTTCGCAAGAAGCGTGGGCAAAAACTCTTACTTGTCCTGTTATTCGTGTTGACGGCACAATAGATTGGCGCATAAATGCAGT
>WQVV01000080.1 GCA_009785665.1 Defluviitaleaceae bacterium | reverse complement strand
TAATATAATCTTGTTTTTCTCTTGCTGTTCTCTTGCTGTTGAATATCCGAGGGCTTTTTTGTGTACATACTTACAAGTGACACCTATTCCCATTTTATAGCAGTTTCCTAGCATATCAAAAAATCCGCGCAAAGTTAAGCACGGATTTTTCAAATTAAAACCCAAAAAATCTCTTGACCTTAAATCTTTTAACCTTAACCCTGCGAATACGCCAGCAACCTAGCGAATATCGTTGCTACCTCTGCGCGGGTTGCTGTGTCGCGGGGAGCGAAGTTTCCTTCTGGACGGCCTGTTATTAAGCCCGCTTGTTGTGCGGCGGCTATTCCTT
Organism: Defluviitaleaceae bacterium; assembly: GCA_009785665.1. GTDB lineage: Bacteria > Bacillota > Clostridia > Lachnospirales > WQUN01 > WQVC01. Next base: position 11,947 of record WQVV01000080.1, on the reverse strand, counting down.
CGACGGCCCATGGAGAAATTTCGGTGCTGTCTGTGAAATGAGTTGTTTCGTTCTGGGGTAGAAGTATGCCACGGCTTACTATATAGCGGTGGAGTAGAACTGCCATCTCTTCGCGTGTAATGTGTGCGTTTGGTGCGAAATTTCCTTCGCCTACGCCACTGGCTAATCCCTGTCCTGCCGCCCACTCTACTGCCGCGAAATACCAAGCTGTTGAATCGGTATCGCCGAATGTTCCTGTGCGTGTGCTGTATGCCGCTAGATTCACGCCCTCTAGGTTTGCAAGCACCTGCACGAACATTGCGCGGGTCATGTTACCATGAGGGCTGAATGTTTGTGGTGCTGTGCCTTGGAAAAGTCCCTCTGCCAAAACCACCCTAACTGCATTGTAATACCACGCATGTGGGCTTACATCTGTAAACACTGGCACTGGGTCGGGTATTATTGGTGGCGTTGGTGGAAATGCATCTTCTTCTTCATTTGGCGGAAGTGCGTCATTGTCTGAGATGGGAGGTTGTGCGGTTGCATGAGCTGTTACTGTTACCGCAACTGCGTTGGAAGCTCTTGCGGAAACTCTGCCGTCGGCTGTGTTGGTTATTACTACATAGAAGTAATTTGTTCCTGCTACATTGGTTGGTGGAGTGAAAGTGCTTCCTGTTGCCCCTGTTATTCTTGTGCCGCCCCAGTTTCTGTTTTGAGTGTTGCTGTACCATTGGAAGGTAAGCACACCGCCATCAGTTACATGTGTTGCCACGGACAGGGTGAATGCTCCGCCTTGCGCTACAGTTCCGCCTTGCGGTTGAGAACTGATACTTGGTTGTTGAGCGGTTGGCTCTTGTTGCTGACCTTGTTGCCCTCCGCCACCGCCGCCTTGTTGCACTGATGTCCATTGCGCAGTGATGGTTGTATCTGCTGTAACATTGTTGTACCCACCTGCGGGACTCCAACCTGCAAAGTTAAAGCCCGAACGCGTCGGATTAGCGGGAGGTGTTGCGTTCGCGCCGCTTGCAATGTTTTCGCGAACTACGTTTGCTGTGTTGCCTGCGATATTTCCTCCTGCGAGGTCAAAGGTGACTGTGAAGTATTCCGCTGATTCCGCTGTCCATTGCGCAGTGATGGTGGTATCTGCTGTAACATTGTTGTATCCACCTGCTGGACTCCAACCTGCAAAGTTAAAGCCCGAACGTGTCGGATTAGCGGGAGGTGTTGCGTTCGCGCCGCTTGCAATGTTTTCGCGAACTACGTTTGCAGTGTCGCCTGCGATATTTCCGCCTGCGAGGTCAAAGGTGACTGTGAAGTATTCTCCCGTCGCTGGTGCTGGAAGCGCGCTTAGTAACGAATTTGAATTTCCTGCACCCGCGATTGCTTGCACACGGAATACAAAATCGCCACCTGCTGGCAGATTCATTCCACTAACATCAAAGGTGTTACCCGTAGTTGTGGTGTAATCCACTGCGTATAATTGCGCTAACGCAGTATTGTTTGATGGGTTAAATTCTGCAACAGGGCGAGAATCTATCAACAAGTCTAAATCAAATGCGAATACCATAAATTCGGCGGCTAATGGGTTTGCGTCCCATGAAAGCGTGTCGCCTGTTTGCGTGACGACTGGCTGTTCCAATGGAACTACAGTCGCGCCAAACGCTGTAGCCAAATTGGCAGGAGTTCCGCCATCAAATACATTTATAAAGCCTTGTAATGCAAACCAGTTCGCGGTTGATACGCTTCTGTTACCGCCAACACAGTAGGTGAAGATAAGAGTATCGTAACCACCATATGCAGCAAGTACGCGAATTTCCGCTAACGCCCGTTGCGAAAACCCAGCAGGAACAGCACCAACAGTATCATTCTGATTAGCGTATGGCGCGGCACCAGGTACGCTTGCAAAATGCAATGCGTTGGGAACATGCCCCGCAGTAAAGTTTGCTGTCATGCGAGAGTCAATTATTACATAGTTGCCACCCGCTTGAGCCACTAACGCCTGTATTCCATCAGGACTTGGCGCGGAACGATTTACAATATCATTTGGGCTAGAGCCAACATTTCCAACAGGGCTGAAAGGCGCGGTTGGCGCGCTGAAAGCTGAATCAGTAACATTAGCATCGTCCGAAACTGCTTGCACACGAATCAATGCTTGACGTGGTGTGGGCAAGTTGAAACCTGTTTGCAAGTTGAAGACAGTACCCGTCAATTCCGCTTCACGTACTCTAACACCAAGGCTTCCGCCGTCGTTGGTGTAGGCCACCACGATATAGCGGTCTGCGTTTGTGACAGCATTCCACGTAATAACGGCGTTATCTTGTGTCACAACTGGTGTAGCCAGTGTTGTTGCACCTGTGTCGGGAACAAGCGCGACCACTTCACTAAGCAACGAATTTGAATTTCCAGCACCCGCAATTGCTTGTACACGGAATACAAAATCGCCACCCGCTGGAAGATTAAGCCCACTAACATCAAAAGTATTACCCGTAGTAGTGGCATAATCCACGGCGTATGATTGCGCCAAAGCGGTGTTATTTGAAGGGTCAAACTCCGCAACAGGACGAGAATTAATTAACAAGTCCAAATCGAATGCGAACACAATAAACTCACTGGCAAGTGGGTTTGCGTCCCATGAAAGCGTGTCTTCTGTTGCTGTAACGGTTGGCTGTGCCAATGGCACTACAGTCGCGCCAAATGCTTGCGCCAAATTGGCAGGAGTTCCGCCGTCAAAGACATTTGTAAAACCTTGCAACGCAAACCAGTTCGCACTTGATACGCTTCTGTTACCACCCACGCAGTAGGTGAAAATGAGAGTATCAAAACCGCTATACGCAGAAAGCGCACTGATTTCCGCCAAAGCGCGTTGAGAAAATCCAGTTGGAACAGCACCAACAGTGTCATTTTGGTTGGCGTATGGCGCGGCACCTGGTATGCTTGCAAAGTGTAATGCGTTGGGAACATGCCCCGCAATAAAGTTTGTTGTCATACGAGAATCAATTATAATATAGTTGCCGCCCGCGTCGGCTACTAAAGCCTCAATTGCGGCAGGGCTAGGCGCGGAGCGATTTATATTAGCCGCATCAGAACCAACATTCCCAGTAGGGCTGAAAGGTGCTGTAGGCACGCTAAAAGCCGAATTAGTAATATTGGTGTCGTCAGAAACTGCCTGCACGCGAATCAATGCTTGCCGTGGTGTAGGCAAATTGGAATCCGTTTGCAGGTTGAAAGTTGTGCTTGTAGTTTCTGTTTCTCTTACCATAACATCAGGGCTTCCGTTGTTGTTAGTGTAAGCACGCACAACATAACGGTCTGCCCCTGTAACCGCTGGCCACGAAACAATAGCGTTGTTCAACGTAACCGTAGGCACTGCAAGCGAAGTAATTGGCGGCGTAACCGCAACAAAAGCACTTAGCAATGAATTAGAATTTCCTGTGCCTGCTATCGCTTGTACACGAATTACATAATCATCACCCTCAACCAAATTAAGCGTGCTTACATCAAAAGTAGTACCTGTTATTGTGGTGTAATCCGCCGCATGTAACTGCGCCAACGCAGTATTACTAGACGGGACAAACTCTGTAACAGCGCGAGGAGGAGTACCAATCGTCAAGTCGGCCTCAAATGCAAAAACCATATACCCAGTAGCATTAGGAACTGCCGTCCACGAAAGATTAGTACCCGTTGCCGAAACAACAGGTTGCGCTAATGGCTGTATAGTTGCGCCAAACGCCGTAGCTAAATTAGCAGGTGTACCGCCATCAATAACATTTGTAAAACCTTGCGACGCAAGCCAGTTCGCGCTTGGTATGCTTCTATTCCCACCCGCGCAGTAAGTGAAAATGAGAGTGTTTGGGCCACTGTACGCAGGAAGTACGCGTATCTCTGCTAATGCTCTTTGGGAAAATGCATCTGGGACAGTACCTGCCGCGACATAAGGCGCAGCGGGGAAATTTGAAAAATGTATAGCATTGGGTACATGCGCTGTTGTGAAATCAGTTGTTAAGCGGGCATCAATAATGATGAAGTTGCCGCCAGCATCAATCCTTAGAGCATCTAACCCATCGGGGCTTGGTGCGGAACGATTTACGACAGTATTTGGGCTTGAAACAACATTCCCAGTAGGGCTGAAAGGTGCTGTAGGTACACTAAGCTCCGAATCTAGCACAAGGGGGTCGTCCGAAATCGCCTGTACGCGAATCACTGCTTGCCGTGGTGTGGGCAAGTTGAAGTCTGTTTGCAAGTTAAATGAAGTAACTGTACTAGGAACAGTTGCAGTGCGAACAAGAACTCCAGCCGAATTATGGGCGGTTATAACATAGTGGTCTGCATCCACAACGCCTAACCACGAAATTTCAGCGTTAGCCAATGTCACCACAGGTGTGTCCAGCAGTGGGTCGGCCAAAACAACCGTGGGCATAGCAATAATAGATAGCATCATCGTAAATGCGATAACGATAGCAATAAATCTTTTAATCTTTTTCATTTCTATTCCTCTCTTTCCTAGTCTAAAAACCTGTTAAAGCCAGCCCCAATCAACATAGGTTTCTGACAATTTCCAATACTATATCCTCGTCCACAACAAATGTAAAGCACCCCAAACATAATTTATAATTCACCACACCACTTTAACATCTGAAAAATGGAAGCGAACCAATAAAAGGCAGAAAAACAAGGCATGAAGCCTTATTTTTGCCAATACCACAGAATAAATGTGTGGTGCAATATGGTATTCACAAAATTGATTTACGTAATCATGTTTCAATAGTTTATGTCTTGAAATCTTCGCTATGGCGTGCCATAATTTAACCTATACAAATCGCCAAGAAGGAGAAACGCCATGCCCTCCACTCGAAAGCTAGTAGTCGAAATTGTAGAGAACATTGTATATCTCACATTGTTATATGGTTCGCTTGCCGTGCCTATGTACTTGTATCGTTACGATGCTATGGATTTATTGCGGCTTAGTTTTTTGATTGTGCCGTTCGCGCTTTGTTTTGTTATTCGGTGGTTTGTTAAGAATATATGGTTGGCTTTGCCGTTGCATTTGATTTTTCCTGTTGTGGCGGTGATTTTTGTTTCTGGAGTGTTTTTGCAGGCGGTTTGGCTTGGGGCTATGATTCTTGTCGCGCTTATTTCGCTTGGGCATTATTTTAAACGAGGCGTTGCTGTTGGGGCTGGGTTTGTTTTTCTTTGTGCGGCAATTTTTATTGTGCTGTCGGTTTGGGCGGCTAGTGGTTTTCATTGGCCGTTGGTTGCGTTGTATACAGTGTTATTGGTTATTTCCACGATTGGGTGTATAGTTTTATTGCATATGGTGCAAATGGATATTTCGCTTGATGCAATGCAATTATCTTCGGCGCAACCCGTTCGGCGGATTATTTCGTTTAATTACAAATTGGTTGCTGGGCTTGCCGCTGGAATTTTGATTCTTACGTTAATTGTTTTTTTCTTGGTGACAGCACCGTTATTTGGGTTTATTGCGGGGCTGTTCTCTGAATCACAGGAACGAGACAGAGATGATTCACCAGTAGAAACAGCAGTCACTGAAAGCGATTTTGATTATCAGCAAAGTCGTGAATGGGATTTTGGGCTATCACCATATAGAAGTGACGAGGAAATCACCAATGTTGGCCCGCTACTGAATATACTAATAGCCGTTGCGGCGGCTTGTGGAGTATATATACTTTACAAGGTGTTCACGGCGTTTTTTGGTTGGCTGAACCGTAGGAAATTCTACTCATCCGATTTCAACGACACCAATGCCCAAGACGAACGCGAGTTCATTCTACCGCGCCGCAAGAAAGAAAAACCTGCGCCACGTTCCCAAAAGGAACATCCCATTCGCCGATTATTTCGCGAAACAATAACCCGCCACATAAAAGCTGGCGTAACAATAAACCCTTCCGACACCCCCGCAGACATGACAAAACGCATTCAAACAGAAGATTTATCCGTCCTATCCGAAAGATACGCAAACATACGCTACACCACAGAAGTTAATTCTTAACATGACAAAATTTTTTGAAAGGGGTCTTGATGGAGAAATATACGTTTACAAAAGTTTCTCCCCCAAGGTCTAAAAAAAATGATATAATCGCATATGAACAAAGGAGAATGCCTATGACTAATTTACAAGACCCAAGTTTGTATGTGAATCGGGAGTTAAGTTGGCTGGAGTTTAACGAACGAGTGCTGGAGGAAGCTACAGACAAAACTAATCCGTTAATGGAGCGGTTGAAATTTTTGGCAATTTCGGCATCTAATCTTGATGAATTTTTTATGGTGCGAGTGTCGTCGCTTCTGCGTAGTAAGAATCTTATTGATAACCCAATTGCTGATGCATCAGGAATGACCCCAGAGATGCAGTTGTCGGCAATATCACGGCGCGTGCAGGAAATGATAACGAAGCAGTATTCATGTTTTACGCGAAGCCTTCTGCCAGCAATGGAGAAGGAAGGAATCCGTTTTCTAACCTACGAAGATTTAAACGCCACCCAAAAAGACCATGTTGACACATATTTCAATGATGTTTTATATCAAGTGCTAACGCCAATGGCGATAGACCAAAGCCGTCCGTTTCCAACAATGAACAACCGCACGGTAAATATCTTCATAGAACTTGCGGTGGATAAGGACGCGCCATTTGTGCGCGGCGTAGAATGGAACGAAACAAAAAGCCGATGGGAAATCACCGAAGAACGCCCAGTTGGCAGAAAATACGCAATAGTGCAAGTTCCAACCATAGTACCGCGAATTGTTCAAATTCCCGCAGAAAATTTATATTCGGAAGTTCTGTACACAGAGGTTGAAAACAGAGATTACATTTTATTGGAGAATATAATTCTGGCACACATACACAAGCTTTTTCTTGGGCATACTGTAACTCGAACTGCTCTATTGCGCGTTACCAGAAATTCCGATATAGATATAGCAGAGGAAGAAGTCGAAGACCTTTTGGACGAAATGGCGCGTTCCATAAAAGGGCGAAGATGGGGCGAACCTGTGCGAATAGAAAAATCAAAAGGAATGGGCAAAGCAGCAACCAAATTACTAGAGAAATCAATAGGGCTATCCTCTAGCGAGATTTACGAAATCAGTGGGCCATTAGACCTTTCTGCATGGCTGAGTTTTGCATCATCGTCGGAGTTTGCGCATTTGCGGAACAAGCCTATGAAACCGCACCCCGCACCAGCGTTTCTTGACGAGCCAAATATGTTTGACGTAATTCGCAAAAATGACGTTCTTGTGCATCACCCGTATATGTCGTTCGACTGCGTGGTGAGGTTCGTGCAGGAAGCGGCCGTTGACCCGCGAGTTTTGGCAATCAAACAAACTCTGTACCGTGTAAGCGGGAAATCGCCAATCACCAATGCGCTAATCAAGGCCGCTGAGAATGGCAAGCAAGTAAGTGTTCTAGTGGAACTAAAAGCCCGTTTCGACGAAGAAAACAATATCCACTGGGCAAAGCTAATGGAAAAATCGGGAATCCATGTAATATATGGGCTAATAGGATTAAAAACCCACTGCAAAGTATGCCTAGTAGTACGCCGCGAAGATGATGCAATCCGCAGATATATGCATCTAAGTACGGGTAATTACAATGAATCCACTGCAAAAATATACACAGACTTGGGGCTTTTCACTTGCCGCGAGACATTTGGGCAGGATTGTTCCGTTTTGTTTAACGTGCTAACTGGCTATTCAAAAACTTCTGATTGGCAGAAATTCTCTGTCGCGCCTATAGTTTTGCGTTCCGCGCTACTTCGCCATATCGACATTGAGCGGAAAAACGCCGAGGAGGGCAAACCAGCATCAATCACAGCGCGAATGAACTCGCTTTCCGATATTGAGTTAATTCAAGAACTTTATCGCGCATCACAGGCAGGGGTAAAAATCCGTCTTCTTGTGCGCGGAATTTGTTGCCTTAAAGCAGGCATTGCTGGCATTAGCGAAAACATTTCCGTTTCCAGCATAATAGACCGCTATCTGGAACACAGCCGCGTTTTCATATTTGAAAATGGCGGACGACCACGGGTTTTCCTATCCAGCGCAGACCTAATGAGCCGCAACCTAGACCGTCGAGTAGAAGTAATGTTCCCCATAGAAGACGAAGCTTTACAGCAAGAAATAATTTCCATCATGGAGATTTCGTTAAGCGATAATATAAAACGTCGCATTGCCGCATCTGACGGAACATACCGCAAACCCAGTCGTAGAGGGCAGGCGGCGGTGCATTCGCAACTAGAACACCATCGTCGCGCTGCCGAAAGCTACAAAAACCGCAAAGAAAAGCTTGTGTTTTTACCGCCAACTGTTAAAATATAAAAATTACCAACAAAGGAGTGTTTTCATGGCTACATCTGATTTTGCACAAAACACAGTCATATGCAGTAAGGGCGAGCCACTTCGTCAACTGCTGATTGTCAGAAAGGGAACGATTGAAGCCAATTTGGGCGGGCATATGTACCGCTTTGGGCAGGGCGACCTGCTGGGCTTAGACGCAATTACAACAGGAAGCCACGGTCTTACATACACTGCGGCTTCGGAAGACGTATCAGTGTTCACGCACCCGTATGAAGACATTTCCACATTGGAAACCCTTTTACGCGAGAACGAAGAAATTTCCAACATGGTTTTAAACTCGATGTGTAGGCAAATGGTAATGTTCCTGCAATACAGGGCAACATTAAAAACCGAAGCCACACGCGCATATGGAATCATTTCTCAAGCGTATCCACTGTACGAAAAATTGTGTAATCGTTTCGCATTTACCGCCAAAAAATTACCAGCAGTGGCAGGCGTGACTTCCCCCGCCGAAATCGACAACGTACCCGATTGGGTTCAAGAGTACTACTACGGAATCAAAGACCTAGACCCCGCAATACAAAAGGGCTTCTTTGCGAAAAAAGGAATTGCAATGGGCTTTATTCTTGGTTGCTCGGAAGAAATCGTGCGTATTCTGGACGCAAGCAGCAATTATCAGAAATACATCGAAATCAATTCCAAAGTAATCCTAAGCCCCACAGGTTTTGACCTTTACTCGCTTATCTCCGAATTGCATATGGAATCAGCAGGAATCGGTGGTGCAGACGCGGCCATTGATACCCTTATGAATCCAATGACAGCATTCCTGTCAAACTCTGTTTATGTAGACCAAAACAATTTCAAAAATCGCCAAGCCGCCTATAAAGAAGGTTTGGCAAAACGTGGCGGGCGTTCCGCTCCTGTATCAGCAGACGGCACTGCTGCTCCACAGGAAAAGAAAAACCTAGCAGATTCCGTTGGCACAATCCTAAAATACGCGGGCTATCCCGAAGACCAATCAAACAAATTCGCACGCCTAATAATCGACTACACAAAAATGCCCGACCGCGGAAGTTCTGATGACGTTGTTCACCGTATGCGCCGCGAACTAACAAACATGTTCAACGAAATCTACAAAAAAGCCCTCATCAACAGCTTGAACGACACCGCGGTTCCCACCGTGATAAAAATGTTCCTAAACTTCGGGTATATGGATGCCGCATTAGCAGGTTACGAAAATGCTGATTATCTCTACTCCATAGCCGACTCCATGACGGGCGACCCAGAACGCGGAGTTTACACAGCTGCCGAATGGTTAAAGGCAATCTACAGAGGTCAAAAAGAGCCTTGCCGCAACGAGTTCGACCAAGACTACCCTGCGTATATCGCCGAACTAAAGCAACAAAAACGCTTCGACAAGAAGGAAGAAGAACGCCTTCTTGCAGACTGCGAAAACAAACTAATGTTTGAAATCGACAATATCTTCCCTGTTGTTAATAAACTTACTTTTGGGCGTATTACCACCTTCTGCCCAATTTTCTCTGACAACAACGTGCAACGCGGCCTTGAGGCTTCGCTAATTACGCCAGATTTAATTCGTCAAACTTTTGGAGAAATCACAGCCGTGGACTTCTCCGCGTTTTATCGCGAAACCATGTTCTCCAATGCGGAAATAGGTGTTCCCCGTGAAACAGTACACGTTGAGGTTATGCCCGAAGTTATTCTGATGCCTAACGTGGGCGTGCGCGGCATAATGTGGCAGGACATTGAAGGCCGCAAACGTACCACGCCTGCGCGCATGTTCGCACCGTTATTCCTTCTTGTTGACCTAAAGCCGCTCCTTGTTCGCTTAACAGGCGAGTTTCGCTGGGAAATGTGCAAGCGCGTACAAGGCTCTCGCTGGCAGGACGTAACAGAACCATCTCTAACTAGCGAATACTGCGATTATCTACAGTTCTACAAACACAATCGTGACCTTTCCACCGAAATAAAAGCCACTGTAAAACAAGAACTCACACGCGCCAGAAACAACTACAAAAACGTATTCGTACAAAACTATACCGAGTGGGTACTATTCGAGGCCAACGGTTCGCCACGCATAAACAGATTTGCGCGCCGCTTACTAATGACATACAGCCCCTTCGCATTAAGCATTCGCCAAGGTCTTGCGCAAAACCCACAATACGCCGAACCTCTAAAACGCTTCAACTTCAAAAACCAACAGCGCGAACACCATCTATCCCGTCTAATCCAAAAGCTAAACCAGACAGGAATGGAAGTACCGCAGGAACTAAAAGACGAATTAAAATTTGTTAAGAGTTAAGGTCAAGAGATTTTTAAGTTCAAAAGATTTAAGACCTTGTGGGAGAACCTTTTCTGAGCCATACGCAACAATGGGTAACAATAAAATGCGTATGGCTTTTTCCCTGTCTTTTACTTGAAATTTCCACTGAATCTCAATATTTTCAGAAACAGCACTAACCTTGATAATCAAGTTATCGACTACTTCGCGTTTGTCTCCTAGGTCAGCGTTGCCCCAATCGTCTAAAATTTCTGAAACTCGAATCATTTGTTCAGCAGGAACTTCCATAACTACGCCCATTCCGCCGCCAGCGGCGGCACAAATATTTTATGAAAGCGGACAACCCGCAATCGGAATGTGGTAAACTGCAAGCGAGACAGCGGTAAACAGCGGAGCACGAGAGAGTGAGTGGCGTAAGCGACAACCCGAATAACTATATGTGCCGCAGCCTATACAATCACAAATAATTGGGACTAAGAGCCCGTACACTTATGTTTGAAAAACAAAGTCATAAGTTTTGGCTTAGGCGGCAGTCACTGCCGCTGTTTCAATATTATGGCAAAGGGGCTAAAGCCTATGAAAATTGTGTACTCTGTCTGTTGCGGCGTGGACGTTCACAAAAGAATTATAGTGGCAACCCTCGCACTCACGGACACAAACAACATTACGCACTACATTACAGAATCGTTTTCGCCAATAAATGCCGACCTTTACCGCTTTCGCACATGGCTGTTGGAGCATCGGTGCTTTAACATCTGCATGGAATCCACAGGCAAGTATTGGATTCCGATTCCTGTGTTCAATATCCTTGAAGAGACTGGCATCAAAGTTCTGCTAACCCATCCGAAGTCCGTTAGAGCAATTAAGGGCAAGAAAACCGACAAGAAGGATTCCAAATGGATTTCTGACCTGTTCAAGCATCTATTCGCGGTTCTTGGATTGAGTCAGACCAACGCTTCAAGATGAATGGAGCGGCAGCCCACATAGATTACTTGGAACAAGCTGTTTTGCGAATCGAAGTGGAACTTTACACCCGCATACAGCCGCATTACCACCATGTAGAGCATCTCAGCAATCAGCCTCTTGGTATTTCACAATTGTCGGCGGCATTTAATTATTTCGGGAATTGGCGTTGATATGGATGTTTTCGAATCTGAAAAACACCTTGCTTCCTAGGCGGGACTTGCCCCTGTAAACAACGAAAGTGCCAGAAAAAAGAAATCCGTCCGTATTTCTAAAGCGGGGCAATTCTTAAAGCCTGTTTAATATCTCTCGCATGTTGAATTTCCGTGCGATTTTTTCGCCAATCAAGGAGGGTTTCGCGCCGCGTGCTAGAGGCACGCAAGTGAAATCCCGACGCAG
>WQVV01000079.1 GCA_009785665.1 Defluviitaleaceae bacterium | reverse complement strand
CTTTAATATGGTGGAAGACCTTGACCGCGAACGCGTAGAAATCACAAATTTTACAGCGGTGGAAAATGCACGAACCAACCACGCGATACAAACCCGATTTATTTCATTTTTGACAATAGGCGCGCTAGATGCCTTCGTGACAACCAGAGAAGGCGTTGAAGATGTCACCGCCGCAGGCTTCACACGCCCGCTAACAGAAGTAAAGCAATATCTGGCAGAAATAAACCCGCAATTATACGCCACAATAGAAGAACGATTATTCGTAATAGAAATGGAATCGGAAGTAGCATCAGAAATAGAATCGAATGATGATTCTGAATACGTACAATTTATTGCTGTTTCGCTTGCTGGTTCGCCGAAACTTTCGTTGGTGGGCATAGATTGCGAAAATGTGTATCTGTGTATGATTGTTAATTCTGAACGGTTTTATAATATCGCAAGGGCTTTGGAGGTTTTGCTAGATGGAGCATAGACGCGGCTTGATATTCATGTTGTTTTTAATGTTTTGGTTCTTTGGGTTTATGCTGTTGGTGTCTTTTGTTTTATATAACACGGCGTTGCAGCCTGCTACAAACAAAGTCCTTATTGCTTGGGGTATTGATGTTGTTGCAGTGGTGTCTTCGCCGTGGTTTATTATTTTTAGGCAACTTTTTGTGCTTCTTCTTCCGTTGGGAATTTGGCTGGGCATTCACAAGGAGAAAATTAATCCGCATTTGCCGCATATGCGCCTTGGCAATACCAATATTGTTTACATTATCGCGCTTAGTTTGCTGTTGCAACCCGCTATGATGGCTGTTTCGGGGATTACGTCGATTTTTTTTCCAAACGAAATTGGAGAAATGGTACTAAGTCTTACAGATTACCCATACTTATTATTAATTCTAGCAATTGCCGTAACCCCTGCCATTTGCGAAGAAGTTGTGTTTCGCGGGTACATTCAGTCTACGTACAAGAACAAAGCATTTTGGACTATGGCCCTTATAAATGGTTTGCTTTTTGCAATTATGCATCTTAATCCACAACAGTTTCCATATGCTTTTATTATGGGGATTATTTTTGCGTATATGGTTCATGCTACGCGTAGCATTCGCGCTGGGGTGATTGCGCATTTTGTTATGAATGCCTCGCAAATTACGCTTATGTACTTCTTTAGCCTTATGGTTGAAAGGGAAGACATTTCCGCCGAAATCACAACTACAAGTGGCTACACCGCATCAGCCGGCGCAGTGCCAAGCCAAATCGAAATGATAGTCACCTTTACAATACTAGGCATTATCGCATTAGCAGTAACCGTTTTGGCGGCGTATGTGTTCCGCCTATTTGTGCTACACAATCGCAAGCGCGTTATGGCTTACGAGCAAAAAATCAAAGCCGCAATGGACGCACTAGAACTACACATCACGCCCGATACACCAGAAACAACAGAAATAGAAACACCAGAAGAAATCCCACAATCTACTCTACCCAAATGGGCAAACATCACGATAGATGTTGCATTAGTTTTGGCAATAGTTGCGTTGTATGTAAATTTCATTTTTGTCATAAGATAATATAGCGTTCCCTTTAATTTTTTTTTGCTCTTTTTCAATAGCCAAACTGGCTTCGAGACGTAAACTAAAAATTCCCACCACACATAAACGGCGAAAAGCGGCTGTGCCGCCAAAAGGAAGGCCCGACCTCAGGGGGGGTGAGGTCGGGCTTGAGGGGGGATATTTAGTTGTTCCCTGAACTGCTGTTCAAGGTCACAATAATAATATTTACCATTTCACACAAAAATATACAATACACTTGAAAAGTTTTTTACAACAAAATACTTCGCGGTTAATCGCTGACAATTGTGCATATTTTTCACAAAAACAATACAAAATACAAATGTTAAAAAGTTTATCCATGTATGGGGTAGACTTCCAAGTGTATAATTTGCGAAAGTCTTAGATTTTTGTCTAGTCAAACGTCTAAGCATTTAAGCAAACCAGTTTGTGGTGTGAGGCCACAAACAATTCTTATCTATAAGGAGGAACTTATGAAGCAAAAAATGGTAAAGCGTATTTTCGCGCTTGCACTCAGCTTCACACTTGCGTTAGCGGTGTTTTCACCGACTGTGGCCTTAGCCGATGACAGTGTTGTGTACCAACTTGCAACAGACGCATGGATTCAATCTCTTGATTTAGGTGAATCTGGTCAAGGAGGCGACAGTTTCGTTTCGGATAGCCCATTTCTTTCGTCTGCGGGTGGTCCAACTTTCACTATCGTTGAAAGTAGCTTTGGCGGAAACGCAATTCAAGTAACTGGACGTGGACAAAATCACTATGCCGTTGACCTTCACCTTGCAACCGAAGCATGGGGTCTTACAAATGGTCAATACACCATTCGTGTACGCGCAGATGTATCTGACGGTGGTTTCTGGTTAGGTGGAGCAGATAGCCCATGGGCAGTTATCGCTGGTGCTTCCATGAGAGATGGACATTTTGAAATTCTTCATACATTCACCGTTTCGGGTCTTGGTGCTGCTGGCGGAAGTGCTCGCGGTGTAAGAATCCAAGCTAACGCTGGCGTTGACCTAACAATTAACGAAATCGTTGTAGCACGCGGCACAAGCATTCCCGATAACCTACCCTCATGGGACGGTCAACCACCTCCTGCTGATGGCGTAGAAGAACCAGAAGAAGTTGAAGCACCAGAAGAAGATGAAGACGACGAAGATTATGAAGACGAAGAGGACGAAGAAGAAGAGGAAGAGGAAGAAGAGCCAGAACCAACTCCAACCCCTGCTCCTCCAATCACTCCAGACCCAATTGTTGCACCAGTTCAAACAACAGTAATTGAGCTTCAAATCGGAAGCACAACTGCTACTGTAAACGGCGCGGCGCATACGCTTCTTGCTGCACCATTTATTTCTGGTGGTAGAACAATGGTACCTGTTCGTTTTGTTGCAGAACTAATGGGCGCAGAAGTCAATTGGGAAGCGGCTACACGTACAGTACTAATTGATAACATGAGCATGGTAGTTGATGAGCCTTTGCCAAACGATATGGGTACACCCACAATCGTATCTGGAGCCACATTTGTACCTGTTCGTTTCGTGTCTGAAAACTTGGGCGCGCAAGTAGGTTGGGATGCTCCTACACAAACAGTTACACTAACATTAAATGGCGCACCTGCCGCCGCTCCTGCACAACAAGCTCAACCTCCTGCACAACAACAACAAGCTCCAGCCGCTACTGCGGGCGCACCCACAGAAAGCACCCCTGGTTTCCTTGTTGGTATGGTAGCAGAAGGTAACGCTTCTACAGCCGCTGTTGTTGTAGTTGGCACAGGTCAAGATGTTTGGCCTTTTGCTGGCGGCTTTGAAGAAGGCGACGTTGCGTTCTCTCCAGAACGTGGCGGAACTTATCGTATTTCTTTCAACGTAACCAATGATTCTGGTTGGGGCGTTGGTGGTTGGCGCGTGCGTTGGACAAATGACTTTGGTTCATTCGGTCATTTCACCGCCGCTGACTACACAATCGTAAACGACCATTCTTTTGCACCAAACCAAGTAGCCAACATTATTCCAGCACACTTTAACCAAGGCGTTGACCAAGCCGCTGGCGGAACTTACACCCTTGTTGTAGATGCTACCTTTGATGGCAGTCAAACATTTGACGGCTTAGTTGGTAACATTGCCCTTACAGGCACAGCAGGCGGTCATGATTTTGTTATAAACTGGATTACAGTTGAACAAGGTGGCAATGTAATTGCCTCTTGGGTACGCTAATATCCTATAAGCAGTGGGGAAGAATGCCTTGCGAGCATCTGCTCGCGAGGCTTTCTTCGATAACATAGTCAAAAGACATTGGATAGTTTCCAAAAAGGTCTTAAAAATGAAGGGAATGTAAAGATGAAAAAATTATGGATTTTAGGAATCGTAATGGTGGTAGTGTTTGCGCTTGCGGCTTGCGGCGGCAACGACGACCCACCTGCGGCAACCGCATCACCCACACCAACAGCAACACCTACGCCAACACCAACACCCGAACCAGAAGTTGACGTAGACACCAATGGCGAAGAAGATGACGACGATTACGAAGAAGACGAAGATTATGAAAACGACGAAGAAGAAGATGAAGACGACGACGAAGAAGATGAAGACGAAGTAGAAGAAGACGAGCCAGAAGTAGTAGAACCCGAAGAAGATGAACCAGAAGTAGTAGAACCAGAAGCAACCCCAGAACCAGCAACAACAGTAACCGTACCTGCAAGACCCGCTGGAGTATTATACTCACTTTCAACCGACACTTACTTCCAAGTTCTTGAAGTAGGCGCAACGGGCGCAGATACTGTTTTGGAAACTCCTTATATTCAATCCGCAGGTTCACCAACCTACCGTGTAATTACAAACCCACGCGGCGGAGTTGGCCTAAGCATTTCTAACCGCGAAGCAAACCACTATGCAATTGACTTCGTGTTAGCAGAACTTGGCATGAACACAACTGCAAACTCGTATCAGTTTACTGTAATTGGTAGCGTAAGTGCGGCTACAACCGTTCAATTTGGCGGCGCAGACGGCCCATGGCACACCCTGCACAGCCAAGATGCAAACGGCGCGTTCACCCTTCAAATGACAGTTACCGCTGCTCATCTTACAGGCACAGGCGCGGCACAACGCATCAGATTCCAAGCGAATGACGCATGGCCAAACATCAACATCTACGAGCTTGAAGTAAGACGCGTAGCATTGGTTGCGCCTCCTCCTCCTGTAGCTCCTGCTGTACCAAACGCAGTTTACACCCTTGCTCATGACGAAGGCTTCCAAGGCATTGCTATGGGTACTGGCCCTGGTACTGGTGGTGCTGTACTTCAACCCACTGGTCATATTATCGAATCTGGTAGCCCTAACTTCACAATCATTCCAAACCCATTGTCAATGGGCGGTAACGCTTTAAGAGTTTCTAACCGTTCTGAAAACTGGCACGCAGTTGACTTTATGCGCGCCGATTGGGGCATGAACACCGCCGCAAACAGCTACAGAGTTGTAATTCGTGGTAGTGCAACCCCTGGTACAACAATGGTTCTTGGTGCAACAACTTCACCATGGAGTTTCTTACACACAACAACCGCTGGCGCAAACGGTTCTTTCACCCTTGACGGAAACGTATCAAACGCCATCTTTGCACAACTTGCAAACGACGACCCAGACGAAGGTTCAATTCTTCCAGAAGCAGGCGCGATTGGTCAGTTCAACCGAGCTTTCCGCGTGCTAACAGGCGACGGCGAACTTGACCCCTTCAACATCTACGAAGTAGTAATAACCCGCAACTAGGCGGGCGGCAAGCCGTTTTTCGCCGATAGACTGTACGTGAAATTTTAGTGTACGTCTCGAAGCCCGATAGTTTTTAAGGAAAAGAGTGAATGCCTTGCGTGCATTTGTCGCAAGGCATTTTGCTGCGAAAGAAATCGCGAAAAATTCAAAAAAAGAAAAGGAATGAAAAAAATGAAAAAGTTTATTGTTTTAGCAGCAGTTTTGATGTTAGCCATTGCGTTCACCGCTTGCGGCGATAATGGCACTCCAGAAGCAACCCCAACACCTACAGAAGCTCCACCAGTAGAAGCAACACCAACTCCAGAACCACCAGTAGTAGTAGTTCCAGAAGAACCCGAAATCATTGAAACAGGCGTAAATGCAGGTTTCGTTCGTGATGGTAGCGCAGGTTCTGGGCTTGACATCATCATTGGTAGTGGCACAGATGTATGGCCATTCGCAGCCAGCCAAGCATATGGCGGCCGTGCTTTCGAGCCAATCCCTGGTAGAACCTACCGCATAACCTACTATGTACAATCTGACGACGCAACAGGCTGGCGTGTACGCTGGATGTCTACTGGTTACGACTACCCAGACTATACCCAAGCTGACCGCGACGTTGTAAACGATTTCCCAGTAGCTCAAGGCGAAGTAGCAACAGTAATTCCTGCACACTTCACTTTCGGCGCAGAGCGCGGCGAAACTTTCGAGTTAGTAGTAGAAATCACCCTTGACCCAGAAGAAGAATACAACGGATTAATCGGAAACATCACCCTTCGCGGCACAGCAGGCAGCAGCGAGTGGTTCGCACACTGGATGACAGTATCACTACTAGAAGACGGCCCAGGAAGCGACGTTGAAGAGCTACTTGTTCAGTGGGAAAGATAATTTTAGAGATAAAAGATTAAGACCTTGGGGGAAAACCTTTTCTGAAGAAAAGGTTTTCCCCCAAGCCCCCTTTCCAAAAAACTTTTTTATTTGCGCCTTTAGTTGAGTGGAAATTTGATGAAGCTTTACTGTTGGAGGCAAATACTAAAGCCAGTGGTTTAGCTTTTTAGCTTGCCACTGGCTTTTGATTTTGGTTGTGCAGGTTCTTAGAGTTCTCTACTCCTCATTACGCGGCTTATTAGAATGCTTAAATTTCCGTTGCGAACACGCAACTCATCAATAAATGCCTTTGGAATTGTTGAGGATTTAAGGCGTATTGCGTATTTAAGTTCATAGATGCTACCCATTTGAGATGTACGCACTGTCTCTAGTTCCGCGCTGTTGGTGTATTTTTCAAACACATCATCAAAAAGACCATCGTAGTCAAGATTTTCGGGGATTTTGATTCTAAGTTTACGTATATCTTCTTCTACTTGCCCAAATTTGGTAACGGTTAAAACCATACTACATACACCAATTATAAGCATAAACAGGATTGCGAAAAATATATACCCAAGCCCTGTCACAAAACCCAAAGCCATTGCAAAAAACAAATGACCAATTTCTCTTGCCGTACCAGAAACAGAACGAAATCGAATTAAGCTAAATGCGCCAGCAACCGCAATACCTACACCAATGTTACCACTGGCAAGCATAATAATAATCTGTACCAATGCTGGCAAAACAACCAGCGTCATAGCAAGGCTTTGACTATAATTGCTTTTGAACCGATAAACCCACGAAACAGCTAGACCAAGAATCAATGATACTAATGTGGTAATAATCAATACTGTAGTAGGCGGAAAAGTGTAGGTAATACTTCCAGAAATATTTTCAAACATGTGTAATCAGCCTTTCTTGTGTGTTAGATAAATTTTGCCAGTAGTCGGTAAAACAGGTGCCATATTTAGAACAAGATGTCCCAAATATTTTGTTCTCGCTAAGAAATCTCGCCAACCACATAGGAATACTCAAAGATGTTTTTATTTCCATAATCACGGAATCTTCTGGAAAAACCAGTTGACCTTTTTCTGGATTGGAAAAGTTTAATTCATTCAATCGGTATCGCACATTTTTATCAAAAGTTAAACGTAATGCAGAGTCTTCACCTATACCAGCCAAAGCCTTCCTTTGATAGCTGATAAACATTTTTTGCTTAACTTGAGTGGACTTTATGTGAAACTCCAATTCACGCGCAATTTGCGATTTATCTTTTGCTAACACGTCCTCCAAAGGGAAATCAAGAGATTGCATAGGCATAGCTATTCGGCGTTTGTACACGATTCCAGCGTACTTTTTTTTGAGTTCCAAAAAGACATTGTTTGTAGATTCACGCGAACCATAACATCGAAGGCGCATCTTCTCCTTGTAATATGGCTTACTCATAGAAGTATTAACAATATCCCAGTTGTCATTGTCAAAATACAAATTTTGCACCCAGTAATCCCCCCTGTCAGGTATCATATGCCCAAATAGCATAGTTTCAATGCTTCTGGCCTGCTCACTTGAAATTAAGTATTTCTTCTCGCCACGTTTAAACACGCTTTGCATGTTCTTCACTCGCTTCACATTAGGGTGCATCTATATGCCCTAGCCTATTTGAACCGCATTATATGATGTTTATTTATTAATTGCAACAAGGAGATAAAAAAGCGGTACAGCCACATTTCGCCGATAATCTGCGTTGCAAGCTAACACATACGGCTCGAAGCCATGAACAGTTACATAGGCAATAAAAAAAATATGCCATTTTATGGTAAGGTTTGACATATGAGGCATTTTACGCTACACTGCTTTTGTCTTGGAAGATTTTGCGATAAATGGTGGTGACAAATGGCTAAAACATGGACAAGAAAACATTATATGGGTGCTACATTGCTTTTGTCCGTGGTGCTTTCTATCGTTTTCTTTATTTACATGCCCATTGAAGTAGCCGACCATCGCCCAGGTAATGTGCCATTGCTTGTAATTAATTCGGTTTTTCTGGCGGTAACAGCTTCGGCAATGGTGATAGGTTTTGTAATCATTCTTACAAAACCAGACTATGTAAAAACACAAATTTTAACAATGGGGCGTTTTCGGCATTTGTTGCTTTTGATGATAAAGCGTGATTTTGTTACTCGTTACCGTCGTAGTGTGCTTGGGGTTTTGTGGTCTGTATTAAATCCGTTGCTTAACATGTTAATCATCACAATGGTGTTTTCTCATATATTTCGGTTCGATATTGAAAATTTCCCTGTGTATTATCTAAGCGGTTCGATGATTTATGGCTTTTTTAGCGAATCTACTACCTTGGCAATGGGTTCGATTACTGGGGGCGCGGGAACCATAAAGAAAGTGTATGTGCCTAAATATATTTTCCCTGTGGCGCGGGTGTTGTCTTCTTTGGTCAATTTAGGATTTTCGTTTGTTGCGTTTTTGGGGGTTTTGTTTATAACTGGTGCGCCTGTTAATTGGACTATGTTCTTAATCCCTATTCCTATTGTGTACTTGATAATTTTCTGTATGGGCGTGGGAATGATATTGTCTGCTGTGGCCGTGTTCTTTCGGGATATGAATTATATTTATGGTGTTGGTACTACGTTGCTTATGTTTTTAACGCCTATATTCTACCCCGTTGATATATTAACGCCACGCATGTATCACTTGATTCATCTTAACCCTATGTTTCATTATGTAACTTATTTTAGGGATTTGGCTCTGAATGGTGTCGTGCCTAATTTATGGGCTAATATCATTTGCATTGGGTTCGCTTTGGCGGCGTTGAGTATGGGTATTTATGTAAAGTTATCCCAGCAAGACAAATATATTCTATATCTGTAGGTGTTGTATGGAAAAACCTGCTATATCGGTAAAAGATGTTTCTATGATGTTCAATCTTAATCGCGACAAAATTATGGGACTCAAGGAATATGTCGTAAAAGCTTTAAAGAGACAGCTTTACTTTGATGAGTTTTGGGCATTAAAAAATATAAGCTTCGATGTAGCTTCTGGCGAAGTAGTGGGAATACTAGGTCTAAACGGTTCTGGGAAGTCTACGTTGTTGAAATTAATCGCGGGTGTTTTTAAGCCTACTTCTGGTACTATTGATGTTAATGGTACTGTTGCTCCATTGTTGGAGCTTGGTGCGGGGTTTGATTTTGAGTTTTCTGCCCGTGAAAATGTTTATATGAATGGTGCTATGTTTGGGCATTCGCCAGATTATATGGATACTCTTTACAAAGATATTATGGATTTTGCGGAGTTATGGGAATTTGAAAATGTTCCGTTGAAAAATTTTTCGTCGGGTATGTCGGCAAGGCTGGGCTTTGCGATTGCAACACAAATTGAACCAGATATTTTGATAATTGACGAAATATTAGGCGTTGGCGATTACCTATTTGCACAAAAATGTGACCAACGCATAAAAGAATTACTATCAGGTGGTACTACTGTGTTACTTGTTTCTCATTCAATAACCACAATAAGAGAATTATGTTCTCGTGCAATATTGTTGCAAAGTGGGCAAATGGTTGCAGTTGGTACAGTTGATGAAATTTGCCAATTGTATCAGCCAGAAGGTTAAGATGTTATCCATTTTGATGGCAACTTATAATGGCGAAAAATATCTTGCGCAACAACTGGATTCACTGTTCGCCCAAACAATGCAAGATTTCACACTTCATGTGCAAGATGATGCATCTACCGATAACACATGGGAAGTGCTTACTTCATACCAGCAGAAATACGCGGATAGAATTAAATTAACAAAACGCGAAAACAATTCTGGTGATGCGAAATATAATTTTCTGGAATTGATGTCTGCCGTACAAGATGATTACTTGATGTTATGCGACCAAGATGATGTTTGGCTACCAAACAAAATTGAAATAACCTTTGCAAAAATGAAGGAAATGGAACAGCAATACTCCACAACAACACCACTACTTGTGCATACCGATTTAAAAGTTACAGACCAAGAATTACAAATAATAAGCAATTCCTATCGCGAAGCCACAGTACGCAGGTATGGTAGAACTGCGTGCAATCAAGTATTAACAATTAACAATGTAACAGGTTGCACGGTTATGTATAATCGCGCATTGGCGGGGTTTTTGGTTGATATGCCTAGGTTCTGCGAAGTACACGATTGGTGGCTACAAATTGTTGCCGCCTATGTCGGAAAAATCGGGCATATATATGAAACTACGTTGCTGTATCGCCAGCACGGCGGTAATGCAATTGGGTCGAAAGATGTACGAACATTTTCTTACAAAGTACGACAATTGCTAAACAGTTCGCATATAAGAAAAAGAATCAATTCCACCTATCCGCAAGCAGAAAGTTTGCTTGAACTTTTTCGGGATAGGCTCACTGAATCGCAAATTAAACTCCTTGAACATTTTATTGCATTACCGCGCATGGGAAAATTCACGCGCTGGCGAACAATTTGCAATCACAAATTGTTCATGGATGGGTTAAGTCGTAATATTGCATATTTCATGTTTGTATAGCGATTGTAATGAAATAATATCCTTACAACGCCTAATGGAAAGGAATCGCATATGAGCTTAAAAGGAATCGTATTGGCAGGGGGCGCGGGTACTCGGTTGTTCCCATCTACTTTATCAATTTCAAAGCAATTGCTACCAATTTATGATAAACCTATGATTTATTACCCTATCTCAACATTAATGTTGGCGGATATACGGGAAATTCTTGTTATCTCCACGCCTCGTGATATTGAGCAGTTTAAGACATTGTTAGGTGATGGCAGCCAGTTTGGTGTGCAGTTTTCCTACGTTGTGCAAGAACACCCTCGCGGGCTTGCAGATGCGTTTATCGTGGGTGAATCCTTTATTGGTCAAGACCGTGTGTGCTTGGTGCTAGGTGACAATGTGTTTTACGGTTATGGATTTACAGGAATCTTAAACGCCGCCGCAGAAAGAACCGACGGTGCGACAATTTTTGGGTATCACGTTAGTAATCCAGAGGAATTTGGCGTAGTGGAGTTTGATTCGTCGGGTAATGTAGTTTCCATTGAAGAGAAGCCAGCGAATCCTAAATCTAGTTATGCCGTGCCAGGTTTATATTTTTATGACAATAACGTCGTTGAAATTGCGAAGAATGTAAAACCTTCCGCAAGGGGCGAAATTGAAATAACCGCCGTGAACAATGCTTACTTGGAAGCAAGCAAACTAAAGGTTGAACTTTTCGGGCGTGGAATGGCTTGGCTGGATACAGGTACGCACAGTGCCCAGCTAAACGCTTCTGTTTTTGTGGAAACTGTACAGCATCGTCAAGGGCTTTATATTTCCTGCTTGGAAGAAATTGCATACAAGCGCGGATATATCAGCAAAGAAATTTTGCGTTCACAGGCAGAGAAAATGAAAAACACCGAATACGGTCAGTATTTACACCGCATTGCAAGTGAGGGTTGATTTATGAACATTATCAAAACGGAATTGCAAGGCGTGTTAATTATAGAGCCTTCTGTTTTTGGCGATAGCCGTGGTTGGTTTATGGAATCTTGGTCTGATACCAAGATGGTTGGTGCAGGTCTGAAATATGACTTTGTGCAGGATAACCATTCTTTTTCGTCTCAAAAGGGCATACTTCGTGGTATTCATTTTCAGCAAACACCTTATGCACAAACAAAGCTTGTGCGTTGCACACAAGGCGCGGTTTTAGATGTAGCGATAGACCTTAGAAAAAACTCTCCAACCTATAAAAAATGGGTTGCAGTAGAACTTTCTGCCGAAAACAAACTGCAATTACTAATCCCTCGCGGTTTTGGACATGGGTTTGTTACTTTAACGGAAAACGTAGATTTCTTATACAAAACCGATAACCCCTACAACGCCGCATCTGACCGCAACATTCGCTACAACGACCCAGAACTAGCCATTGATTGGGGAATCGCTAATCCAATTTTATCTGAAAAAGATGCAATCGCCCCATTTTTACGCGATAGCGACTGTAATTTTGTTTTGGAGGATGCACAATGAAAATTTTAATCACAGGTGGCGCAGGATTTATTGGTGGAAATTTTGTGTATCATATTTTGGAAAAATACCAATCATATCAAGTAGTGTGTCTTGATG
>WQVV01000078.1 GCA_009785665.1 Defluviitaleaceae bacterium | reverse complement strand
TAAGTAATGGGGGGGGGGGGTGGTGTGTGTTATTTTTGTTTTTTTTTTTTTCCTCTTTTCTCTTCCATAAAAGGTCTTAAATCTTTTGACTTTAAATCTTTAATCTCTAAATCTTTAATTCTTTCCATAACGCGTAATTTCATATTAGAATAGTTTTATGATATAATCTGTGTGATTGCACTTTCAAATGAGGGGGAGTTGCGCCCATGTTAAAAATGGAAGATTATAATCAAGGTTTGATATATACAGAAATAAATGGTTGTCTGGACTGTAATAAATGTATTCGTGAGTGCCCTATACTCAAGTCTAATGTCTCTGTTATGGATATGGACGGGCAGTATAAGGTGTGCGTGGACGATAAGGAATGCATATTGTGTGGCACATGTATGGTTACATGTGTCCATGACGTGCGGCATTATCGTGATGATACTGATGATTTTTTTGCGGATTTAAAAAAAGGGAAAGAATTTTCTGTAATAATCGCGCCAGCCTTTTACTTAAATTATCCTAACGAATATAAAAAAATCCTTGGTTACTTGCAAAGCCTTGGAGTGAAAAAATTCTACCCCGTGAGTTATGGCGCAGACATAGCTGTGTGGGGTTATTTGAATTATTTGAAAACCAGTCCCATAACTAATGGTCATATATCCCAGCCTTGCCCGTCTATAGTTAGCCATATCGAAAAACACCTGCCAGAACTTATGCCCAATTTAATTCCGATACAAAGCCCCATGATGTGTACTGCAATTTATTTGAAGAAGTACAAAAATGTATCGGAAGACTTGGTTTTTCTTAGCCCTTGCATTGCTAAGAAAATTGAAATGTCATCTGAGCGCGGACGTGGATTGGTTAAGTACAATGTAACTTTTAGCCGTTTGATAGAAAGCTTACGCAACGTAAATATTGAGAATTTTCCCGATGTTGGCGAAGAGTTTGAGTCTGGTATGGGTTCGTTATTTCCATACCCTGGGGGATTAAGGGAGAATATCGAATATTACCTTGGCCGCGAGATAATGATTATGCAAGTTGAGGGCGAGCGTAAAGCGCATGAATATCTGCAATCTTTCGCAACGGATTTTAGGGATAGGAAGCATGTTCCAACATTAATAGATATTCTCAATTGCGAGCATGGTTGCGGAGAGGGTACAGGCACAGATTTCTATAATGTTAATGAAATAGCATATCAAGCCTTGATAATGCGTAGCAAGAAGTATGCTGATTTCAACCCGCAATCAACACCAGCGCAACGGTTGGCTATTCTTAACGAGAAATTCAGCGCGTTAGACATCGAAGATTTTAAATGCGAATACAAAAAGGACAAAAGCACGAAAGTTCGCGTTATCCCCCTTGCAAAAATTGAAGAAGTTTTAACCGAAAAACTAATGAAACTATCCGACAACGATAAGCATATAGATTGCTCGGCATGTGGTTATATGACATGTAACAGAATGGCAGAAGCAATCGCGCTGGGCATAAACCATGAAGACAATTGCGTATACTACGTGAAAAATATTCTGGCAAAAAGCATGAGAGAAAAAATGGCGGCGGAAGCAGAGTTACGCGCCTTCATAAATGCAATGCCAATGGTTGCCAACATAAGGGATAAAGACCTAAACATAGTGGATTGCAACGAAGAAGCATTGCGCGTGTTTGGAATGCGCAGTTTGCGAGAATACAGGGAAAAATCCCATCTGCTATGGCCAGAGTATCAGCCAGACAAAAGCAGGTCGCGGGAAAAGGCAATTCAACTTCAGAAAGAAGCAAAGGATGTTGGTTATTTGCGTTTTGATTGGTTGCATCAAAACATAAATGGCGAGCCTATCCCAACCGAAACAACCCTAGTACGTTTCACATGGCATGGCGAAGACCATGTACTTGCCTTCATAAAGGATATGCGTGAGTTTAACAAGAAGCAACACAAACTAAAGGCGCGGCTGGAAGCTGAACAACAACGCTTGCAGGCAATGTTGGATTCGTCGCCGCTGGTATGCGCGCTTTTCGACCATCGAGGGTATATTTTAAGCGTTAGCCAAAAGGCAGAGGTTTTGTTTGAAATTCCAGATAAGCAAATTTTCTTGGATAATATAAGTAAATTTTTCCCTGAGTATCAGCCCGACGGTTCGCTTTCTTATGAGGCGAATATGAAATATCTTTTGGAAGCAATTGAAACAGGGTATCAGCGATATGAATGGGTATATCAAACCCTTGACGGCAAGCCAATCCCCTGCGAAGAAACTCTTGAACGTGTTCTTTTTGGGGATAAAGTTTACGTGCTGTTATATATTCGCGACCTTCGCGAGCAAAACGATATGCTTACACAATTAGAAGAATCAAGCAACCGCGCACTTATTGCAAACCAAGCAAAAACGCGTTTCCTTGCGCGAATGAGTCATGAAATTCGCACCCCAATGAACTCCATCATGGGCATAACAGAATTGCAATTGCAAAAAGATACCCACGCTCCAGACGTGGAAGAAGCGTTTACGCGGATATATGATTCGTCTAGTTTGTTGCTGTCTATCATCAACGATATTTTAGACCTTTCCAAGGTGGAAGCTGGCAAAATGGAAATTATCCCCGAAATTTATGAAACTGCCAGCATGATTGTTGATACCGTCCAATTGAATCTAATGTACATTGGCAGCAAGCGCATTGATTTTAAACTGGACGTTGACGAAAATCTGCCAGCATACCTAGTTGGTGATGAGCTTCGCGTGAAACAGATTTTGAACAATATTTTGTCAAATGCCTTCAAATATACTTCTGATGGCGAAGTTTGCTTGTCTTTTAAAGTGGAAGAGGGCGAGCGTGCAGAAGATGTTGTAATTGTTGTGCAGGTACGTGACACTGGGCAAGGCATGACGCAGGAGCAAGTAGACAGCCTGTTTAGTGGGGATTTCACAAGATTCAACTTGGCGGATAATCGCGGTATTGAAGGCAGTGGGCTTGGGCTAAACATAGCCTATCAACTAGCCTTGATGATGGACGGCGGAATTTTTGTAGAAAGCGAGCAAGGCAGGGGTAGCACTTTTACTATTTATCTGCCGCAGGAAAAAATTAACGATACTGTAATTGGTGAGGAAGCCGCAGTTGGATTGCAAAACCTAGAAGATACCCAAAAATCCCTAAAGCGTCTGTCAAAACTGGAACGCGAGCCAATGCCATATGGGCGCGTTCTTGTGGTGGACGATGTAGAATCTAATTTGTTTGTTGCAAAAGGATTCCTAATGCCTTATAAGATTGCAATTGACACCGCAGAAAGTGGGATTCTTGCAATTGAAAAAGTTAAGGCGGGCGAAGTTTACGATATTATTTTTATGGATCACATGATGCCAGATATGGACGGCGTTGAAACTACAAAAGTTCTACGCAAAATGGGATATTACCACCCTATTGTCGCGCTGACAGCAAACGCGTTTAGCGATATGGCTACAATGTTTTTGGAAAATGGATTTTCGGGATATGCGTCCAAGCCGATTGATTTTAAACAGCTTGACAAGTATCTGATGCAGTTTATTCGCGATAAGCAACCGCCCGAAGTAATTGCGCAGGCCCGCAAAGCCAAGGCGGCACTTTACGCAGGACGCGATAAAAATGAAGGGCTGTCGGTTATTTTAATCAACTCCTTCATTCGTGATGCGAAAAAAGCTATGTTCATAGTGGAATCGTTGAATATCTATGATGTTCCCGACGACGAGGAATTACAGGCATTCATAGTACAAACCCACGCTATGAAAAGCGCGCTAACCAACGTAGGCAAGAAGGAGTTAGCCAATGTCGCAAAAGCGTTGGAGCAGGCTGCCCGCGACCAGAATATCAGCTTAATAAACGACAAAACGCCGTACTTTCTAACAGAGTTGGCAAAAATAATCAAAGAGTTGGAAATTAAAAGCAACGAATCTAGCGTAGACAACGAGCAAGATATGATTTTCCTACGCGAACAAATGGGGTTAATCTGGGAAGCTTGCGAGTTCTTCGATATTGACGGGGCAAACGACGCATTAAAGCTACTAGGCGAGAAATCTTTTTCGGCAGAAACACGCTCGCTAATTAGCGAGGTAGAGGATTTGATTCTAAGCGGCGATTTTGGCGAGGCAGGCGAAATCGCGAGAAAGGCATCAGTATAGGAGGCCATCATGAAAACAGAGCGGAAAACAATTTTTTTGGTAGACGATAACAAGAGCAATCTGGTAGTTGGCAGTGACGCGCTTAATGGGTCGTATAGGGTATTCACGCTTGATTCAGGTGCAAGACTGCTGAAAATGCTTGAAAAACTCGTACCCGATTTAATTCTGCTAGACGTTGAAATGCCCGAAATGAGCGGCTACGAAGTTCTGGGCAAACTCAAAGATGATGACAGATTCCGAAGCATTCCCGTAATTTTCCTAACCGCCCTAGACACCGCAGAAACAGAACTAAAGGGGCTTTCTCTTGGCGCGATAGACTATATTACAAAACCAATTATGCCGCCGCTTTTGCTAAAACGCATAGAGCTTCATTTGCAATTGCTGGATTACAGTTCTAATCTGGAAAAAATGGTAGAGGAAAAAACACGCGAAGTTGTAGCACTCAAAAACGCCGTAATAAAAACTACAGCCGAATTGGTGGAACGTCGAGACGAAACCACAGGTTTCCACATTGAAAGAACCCAGCAGTATGTAAGAGTTTTACTAGAAGCTATGAAAACACATGGTATTTATAGCAAAGAGACAAAATCCTATGATATAGACCTTATAGTGCAATCGTCACAATTGCATGACGTAGGCAAAATTTCAATCAAAGATGCAATCCTGCTAAAACCCGACAAACTCACAGACGAAGAATTTGCAGAAATGAAAACCCACACCACCAGTGGCGAAAAAATTATCTTACAAATGAAAGAAAACACCACCGACGATGAGTTCTTGGAATACGCAAGAATCTTCGCAGTGGCCCACCATGAACGCTGGGACGGTAGGGGCTATCCCAACGGCCTAAGTGGCGAAGACATCCCTCTGCTAGGCCGCGTAATGGCTATAGCTGATGTTTATGACGCGCTAGTAACCAATCGCCAATACAAAAAGGCCTTCTCTCACGAAAAGGCTGTGGACATTATTAAAGAAGGCAGAGAAGCCCATTTCGACCCCATCCTAGTGGATTTGTTCATGGAGGTTAATGGGCTGTTCGCTGAAATTTCTTCTCGGTTTAGTGGGTAGTAGGAGGACGTTTAACAATGGCTAATCTTGAAAAAATTTGGACATCAGAAGCAAAGATGCAATACCCTAAACAGTGGATTGTAATGGTAAATCTTGAAGATGACTGCCAAACCAATAAAGTCATGGGATATGTACACGTAGTAACGCCCAGTCAAAAAGAAGCCTACAAAAAGGCTAAAGAGCTAGAGGATATTATGGGCAGAACTGTAGTAATAGAAGGCTTCGATGACACCCCGCAAATAGGAGGGCTAACATTGTGGCGCGAATAGAAATACCTTTTACTACAAACAACCTTGGTCGCATTGGGTTCATTGCTGGCGTTATGACAGGTAATAGTAAATCATTCAATGATGTTGAATTTAAACTAGATTCTGGTTCAGATTTCACAACAATAAGTTGCGGTGCATTGGATAAACTAGGCTATACACAAGAGTTTTTAGCCGACTGTCCGTTTCACGAAAATATAGCATCTTTGGCAGCTCATGAAAACCAGTTAAAACTTCAATACATCACGAATGTTTCAATTAAGTTTGGCAACCGCGAACTACAAGGCTGTCGGATTTTCTTTGCCCTTAACACACAACTTCGCAACCTGTTGGGAAGCGACATTCTAAAATACTTCAACTGGGAAGTAAATTACGATGATGCAATGTTTCGGCTAACACAGGTGAAAAACGCACCTTCGCTTTCTAAAGGCGAAATTCCTCTGCAAATTTACTCTGTGGAAAATTGATTACCCGCCTTTGGCGGGTTTTTCTTTTCTCAATTTGTGTCGGGCGTGTTCGTATTTTACATACTCGTCAAGTGATTTTTGACGATTGAAATAGTCATTGACAGTCAATGACTATCGTGATAGTATAATATTAACTATTGCAATAGTCGGAGGTGCCGCAATGGCAGTGAAAGTATTTGATTCGGAACTCAAGGTCATGGAGGCCTTGTGGAAGGAGGGCGATTTAACGGCGGGGCAGCTTGCCAAAATGCTAAAGGAACAAGTGGGTTGGAATCGCAACACAACATACACAGTCATAGGAAAGTTAATTGACAAAGGGGCGGTTGAGCGATATGGTTCTAACTTTTCCTGCAAAGCGATAATCACAAAGGAGCAAGTGCAACAGCACGAAGCAAAAGAATTGGTGGGCAAGTTATTTGATGGGTCGGCAGAAGTATTTTTGTCTGCGTTTTTGAGCGACAACGCGCTATCTGATAATGAAATAACGCGCCTTAAACAGCTTGTTGATAAGTACGACGGTCTAAAGGAGGGGTGATGGCAATGGGTTTTTTACAAATGAGTATAACCGCAGGTTTTTTGGTAATTGTCATTGTCGCAATCAGGGCGATTGCCCTTAACAAGCTACCAAAAACGGCATTTCTTATCCTATGGGGCATCGCACTTTTTCGATTGCTTGTGCCTGTTGCAATTCCAGTGCAACTTAGCGAAATATCAAACAATGTAATGCCGCAAGAAAGCACACTTATCGAGGCGGCAACATGGATTATGCTTCCAGTTAGCGAAAGTTTGCAAAATTATGCTAACGCACCTGCGCGCAGTTTTAGCATAACAAGTTTGCTTCCTATTGTTTGGATTGTGGGCGCGATTGCTTGTTTGTTCTTCTTTGCGGTTATTTACTTCAAGCATCATAATTATCTGCGTTTTGCAATTCCCATTCGCGACAATGTTTTTCTAAATGAGTGGCTGTCCCGCCACAAAATTTTTCGACCCTTGGTAATAATGCAATCGGATAGAATAACCACGCCGCTGGCAGTGGGAATTTTACGCCCCAGAATCATATTACCCAAGGGCATGAACATGAACGACATGCAATTACTAGAACATGTGCTAATGCACGAATACTACCACATAAGGCGTTTCGACGCGCTATGGAAAATGCTACTTGTTTTCGCGGTATGTGTGCACTGGTTTAACCCATTGGTGTGGGTGATGTTCGTGATGGCAAACAGAGAAATGGAACTAGCGTGCGACGAAATGGTGTTGCGCCATTTTGGCACAGAAACAAAAACAGCCTATGCGTATTCAATAATAAGCATGGCTGAGCATCAAAAGAGCAAATTTGCTCCATTACACGCTGGTTTTAACAAAAAAAACAAAAATGCAACCGAAGAAAGGATTGTATCTATCATGAAAATTAAAAAAACATCAATCGCAGGAGTGGCGTTGGCCATTATGCTAGTAACAGTGCTAACCATAGGTGCTATGACAGTTTTTGCAACAAACACCTATGAAGTATTAGAACGCCCAGCAGATTCCGTAGTATCCAGCGGAATCGTAAGTAGCACAGGTGAAAACGGAGGTAGAGTAACTTTTCGCACCGCAGTAGAAGACGACGGAAGCGTAATCAGAAGCGTAGCTTCATCAACGCATGATGGCGAAACCAACAACGCAATCGAAATGATTGAAATGGATTACGAAGAATTTAAAGCTTGGTCAAAAGCAAGACTAGAATACTACAACGAAAACAGCTACTCCGACGAGCAAATACAGGCACTCCAAAACCATTCCGAACATGCGATAAACTACCTAAGACAAGGCTTGCGCGTCATGGTTGGTGTAGACTTAGCGGGTAACTATGTAACAATGCTTCACGATGGCACGTCATTATCCGTATCTGGGAGATTCTCCGAATTAGTAGATGGTAGCAGTTCAGAAGCAAACGGCAGGTATTTTGAATACGGTGACTATTCTATAGTGGGAGAACATGGAATGGTAATGTCAGAATATATTGACGGCGTTCGGCGAGTAATAGAATTAACAATGGAAGAATGGTACGAACTCAACGCCGAGTAAACAATAACGATACAAAAGGGCTGAATCAAAATACTGATTCAGCCCTTTTTGTCAGTGCCTAGGAAACTGCAAGCAACTTAGCGTTTTCAAAATCGCTATGAAGGAATATTTTTTCGCGAATGTCTTCAATTTTTGCGGCGGGAATTGTGGTGGCTAGTGCATCTAGTGCGGCGTAAGCGGCTTCGTCATCGTAGTCGTCGCAGGCGGCGATTAGCTTTTGCAGATGCAGATTGGTTGTTAAGGTATCTAAGGCGGTTATGAGTTCGTGTGCTAGGCTTTGGGTTGCATCTTTGGACGGCTCGGCGTTTTCCAGCTTGAAGGCTAGTTCTGCAATGTCGTTTTCGTCAATGTTCCGTAATGCGGATTTTATCGCATGGGCAATGGTGCTTAATTCTTTTGGATTATCCATTGCCCCACGCAATTGTTTTTTCGTCTTCTCCGCGTCGCGCAAAAACACCTTAATCAATAAGTCATTCTTCTTCCTAAAAAACAGTTCCATATCCTCCCTGCAACAATCCTGCAAGTTATTTCCACAGAACGGATATAGAACCGCTTTAGCAGAACTGGCTGCGAGCCGCACATGTGGCCCTGCACTATCCATAGGCGGCGAAAAAGCGGCTATGCCGCTCGGCGAAACGCGGCTGTGCCGCCGCTGCCGCTGTAAAACTTCGTCCATTTCTTTTATGCATATTGGTTTTGACAGGAAATCGTCAAACCCGTTTTCTTTGAACATTTTGTCGTTGCCTACTATTGCGTTGGCGGATAGGGCTACTATTGTGCCGCTGTAACCCAGTTCGCGGATTCTTTTTGTAGTTTCAATGCCGTCCAAACGGGGCATCATGTGATCCATGAAAATTATATCGTAAACATTGCCCTCTTCAATTTTTGCAATGGCGGCGAATCCACTGCTCACAGTCTCCACAGTGATTTCATACAGTTTCAAGAAATCTTCGGCTACACATAGGTTTGTTTCCACATCATCAACTACTAGCATTCTTGCATGTGACATTGACATTGGCGTTACTTTTGCAGAACGGCTTTCGCTGATAAACGAGAAATTTTTCAGCCGTTCTGCGGTGCTTTTGCCTATTGTGCCGCAATTTTTTACCAATTGCTGGTTTAGTGTCACTGTGAAAGTACTGCCCTTTCCGTACTCGCTTTCAGCTTCAATTTTGCCGCCCATCATTTCCACCAGTTGCCTTGTGATGGCTAATCCAAGCCCCGCGCCCTCGACATTACGATTCGCGCCGATATTGTAACGCGCATACTGTGTAAACAGGGTTTTCATATCTTCGGGCTTAATGCCCAGCCCCGTGTCTTTCACTGAAATCTGAATTGATACATAGTCCTTAAACATTGCGTGACTGATTGAAAGCGTAACACTACCCGCATTTGTATACTTCACGGCGTTTGAAAGCAAATTGTTTAGAATTTGCTTTAAGCGCAGTTCGTCACCGAATAATCGTGCGGGTAAGTCTTCGCTTATTTCCGATTTAAATTCCAACTCCTTTGCAGAAAGCCGTATGAAATTTAATTGCATAACATCATGAATTAAGCTGGGAACATCATACTCAAACGGTTGCAATTCCAGCTTGCCCGTTTCGATTTTGGACATATCCAAAATGTCGTTGATAATGCGCAGAAGGTCACTACCCAAGTTGTAAACTTTGCGAAAAGTTTCCGTCAACTCATCAGATAAGTTATTGCGTTGCAATTGCAGTTGGGATATACCAATTATGCCATTTAGTGGCGTGCGAATTTCATGCGACATACTTGCCAGAAAATTCGTTTTTGCCTTGTTAGCGTTCTCTGCGTTGTTGATTGCCTGTTGCAAATTGGTTATATCGTGAACTTGAAACATCGCGCCCACTACTTCGCCATTATTGTTTTTGAAAGGCAGGATTGTGCATTCCAAGGCAACTGTTTCGTTGCCTTTTAGAGTTGTGGCACGATATTCTGCGGCCTCGCCTGTTTTCAGCACTCTGCACAAATGCTCATTTACCCTCGCGCAGGAGTCGGGCGGCATAGTCTCGGCCATGCTTTCCAAAAAATCGCGACCTTCTAGTTTTTCCACATTAAAGCCAAACTTTCGCAAATTCTCTTTTGTTCCCGAAACATATTTTCTATCCGCGTCCACCAAAATAATTGCGTCTCGCGAATTATCAAACACCATTTGCAAAAAGTTTTGCATTCAAAAACGCCTCCACAATTAGCGGGTCGAAATGTTTGCCGCTTTCATTTTTGATGATTTCCATTGCTACTGCGTGTGGCATAGGCTTTTTGTACGGACGCTCACTCCGCAAAGAATCGTATACGTCCACAACCGCCATTAACCTACCTTCCAAGGGAATTGCATCACCCGCATAACCATAGGGATAGCCGCTACCGTCCCATTTTTCATGATGACAGCCCGCAAATAATCTTGCGTGTCGCAAAAATCCATCGTCATGTGTTTTTTCGGAAATCATATCAATGATTTTTTCGCCTTCCGTAGTGTGCATTTTGATTATCTCAAACTCTTGAGACGTTAATTTGTCGGGCTTGTTTAGAATAGTGTCGCTAATAACAATTTTCCCAACATCATGCAGTTGCGCAGACGGTACAAGTAGACTTAAATCCCATGCGGCTATTTCGTCCTTGTAAACACCCGTTCGGATTAACTCGTCCAGCAACACCGATAAATACGCCTGTGTGCGCTCTATGTGGCAGCCTGTTATTTTGTCGCGGCTTTCTACCATGCCTGCGATTACGCTAATTGTTGCATTGTGCAAGTCGCATAACGCTTTTTGACTTTCCTTAATAAGCTTATCCGTTTCAAGATGCGTTTCTATTCGCTGAATAAGCACAGGCGGCGAAAACGGTTTGATAACAAAATCTAACGCGCCAAGTTCAAATCCAAGTAGTTCAGATTCAGTGTCATGCTTCCCTGTTAAAAAAATCACAGGAATTTCCTTGTAATTAGCGTCGCTTTTTAACAGCCGAATCGCGCTATATCCGTCAGTCACGGGCATATCCACGTCCAGCAAAATCAAGTCGGGCGTGATTTTCTTCAGCAGTTTAAACATTTGTGCCGCCGACGGCATTGCATACGTCTTATACTTCCCACTCAAGCCCAACTTTGCCGCCATTAGGCTCGTGTCGTTGTCGTCCACAATGAAAATGATTTTCATTTGTTCCCCCCCTTTGTATAGCGATTTCGTTTGAAATTGGGCTTCGTCTGTCGTCAATTCTGCGTAGAAACATTCGCAGAATTGACTCGTCCTCAACCCATTTCAAATCGAAACGCTTATTAATGCACTACATAGTATGTACGAGGGAGGGTTTCGGTGTTTGAAATACATAAGAAAACATTAACCTCCTCTGTCGCTCAAGTCTGCGCAAAAGCCCTAGCTCGTCGTCGGTAAATGTTTTCGGCATTCCGTATAACTGATATTGCTGGATTCAAAATACACTAAATCGCCATCATCTAAATGCCAGATTGCTTTAATATGTTTTGGCAAAAAGATTCCGTTTATGCTTTCGTAATCCTCATATACGCCCGACCATCTAGGGTAGTCAATTTTTCCGTCCATGCTAATTCTCGCCCTTTCATCAGTAGAAAAGGATTGCACAAACCCATTTGGAGAAAAAGTAAAAACACCACTTCCCGATACCCCATCACAAGTGATAGTCGCTTTCGCATGTGTTGCGTCGATATGTTCCCATTTAATATACTCGCTTAAAATAATCGAAGGACACAAAAACGCCTCGCCTAAATATGAAAAAAGTTGCCCTTTGTTCATAGCGTCACCCTTCTGATTAAACAGCGAAAACACCTTGCCAATAACGCCTTTCATAAAACCCACGCCATCTTGAAAGCTATCATACCCCTCAAACGGAACACCAAACACAGAAGTCTTAATGTACGCTAAACGTATCGGCTTATACGCAAATAGGCATACAGTGAAATCTATAATCATTGGCGGCTTGCTGTTAGAATCCCGTAGCGGAACAGACGGCATAAAGGCTGTTAAATTAGCCATTCTAGGCGCGCCAAGTAATCCCGCCACTCTAAAATGCTTCTGCACAGGTTCAGGCAGAAACGCTATATCCTGTTCCGTGATAACATCAGCTAAAACGGGTTTGCAGGAATGTTTTTGCACATCTTCAAGAAAGCGATTCTTCACAATAGAAAATGGAATCTTAAAAAACACAATTACCGCTACTACAAAAAATACAATGGCAGATAAAATCCATATCATTTTTGCCACTACCTTTCCTGCGGCAAAGCCGCTTTTCGCCGATTACATGCATCGACAAGCCACATATACGTCTCGAAGCCAGTTACAATTTTCGCACAATAAAAAAGGTTGAGTTACTGTAACTAGACAGTAAACTCAACCTTTTTAATACTTTTATCTAAAGTGCTGTGTCATTTGCATATACAGCATATCAGCTAGACCAAAACCACCTTGTT
>WQVV01000077.1 GCA_009785665.1 Defluviitaleaceae bacterium | reverse complement strand
ATGGCTTCGCGAATCCTAGGCATGGGCGACGTTCTAAGCCTAATAGACAAGGCGCAACAGGCATTCGACGAAAAACAGGCCGCAGACCTAGAAAAAAAGATGCGTGAAAACACCCTAGACTTAGAAGATTTTCTTAGCCAGATGCAACAAATTAAAAAAATGGGTTCAATAAAAGACCTTCTTGGCATGATGCCTGGTATAAATCAATCCGCACTAGCAGGTGCGGAGGTTGACGAAAAAGCAATGGTTCACATGGAAGCAATAATCCAATCCATGACCCGCGAAGAACGGCAAAACCCCTCAATCCTAAACGGTTCGCGCAAACGCCGCATAGCCGCAGGAAGTGGGCGCACCATACAAGAAGTAAACCGCCTACTAAAGCAATTCGAGGAAATGCGCAAGATGATGAAAGGCTTCATGGGCGGCGGCATGGGAATGTTCGGCAAGAAAGGCAAATTCGGCAAAAAAGGGAAGCTACCCTTTTTCAATTGAGACACAGTCTCACTTCGCCGCTTGCATGTATTCAAGGCTTTCGGTACGTCTCGAAGCAAGATACTGTGTTAGTGGCAAAAAATACTTTATGAGGTGAATTGAAACATGGTAAAAATTCGTTTGAAAAGATTGGGCGCGAAGAAAGCACCATTCTACCGTATTGTAGTAGCAGACAGCCGCACCCCGCGTGACGGAAAAGTGTTGGCAGAAATAGGCACATACGACCCAACAAAAAAACCAACAGAACTACGCGTGGACATAGATGCCGCTAAAGATTGGATTTCCAAAGGCGCGCAACCCACAGACACCGTTCGCGCACTCCTTAAAAAATCTGGAGTATAGAAGGTGATTCTATGAACGAACTGTTGACTTTAGTAGCAAAACGCCTAGTAGACGAACCCGACAAAGTAGAAGTTATAGAAGAAAATCGCGACGGCATAACAGTACTACGCCTAAAAGTTGCCCCAGATGACATGGGCAAAGTAATAGGCAAACAAGGCCGCATAGCCCGTGCAATTCGCACGCTGGTAAAAGCCGCCGCCATAAACGAAGAAAAAAAAGTAAATGTAGAAATTATTTAATTTCTACATTTATTTTTTGTTGCCTAGGAAATTGTATCTGGCTTCGAGACGTGCATGTAGATTGTCAATGCATATAATTGGTGAAATGCGGCTGTGCCGCTTTTTGCTTTTGTGCGAGGTCTAATAAAAACGAAAAGGTGATTGCATGAACAATAAAAAAGCAATAACTATCTTTGCCGTTATATCATTAGTAGTTGTTATCGGTGTCGCTGTGCTATGGTATCGTATTGTATGCATACCCACACCGCAAATTGCTTTGCCTTTGCAATCAAGCCCATACCTTGAGCAAACCAGCTTAACCATAACAATGATTACCCCACAGGTTGTAAGATATACTATCCACAATAATACAGAACATTATGTTGGTATCTCGCAAGGGGTTATATTGGAATATTTTAATGGTAGCCAATGGGTGATTGTCCCTCGCCGAACCCATCAATTGGTATCTCTTGTAATGCCTATTATCGCTCCATACTCTACCGAAAGTTTGGGGAGAAAGGATTTAACTAATTATCGACCACTAGAAACAGGGGAGCGTTACAGAATCCGATTGACCTTATCATTGATGCGTAACCATGATATAGCACATGATTTAATTGCAGAATTTTATTGGGAGTAGCAAAACAAAACGCCCAGTCGAGATTTATTCGGCTGGGCGTTTTGCGTATCTTTCTTACAATCTCATCACTTCTGCAAAAACAGCTTCTTCTAATTCATCTTCTGGGACGTGTTTTATTACTTCGCCTTTGCGGAAGATTACAGCACTTCCGCGTCCACCAGCTACGCCTATATCGGCTTCACGGGCTTCGCCAGGGCCATTTACTGCACAGCCCATCACGGCTACCGTGATGGGTGTTGTTATGCTTGCTAATCGAATTTCCAAGCGTGTTGCAATCCCTGCAACGTCAATGTCCGTGCGGCCGCAGGTTGGGCAAGCTATTACGGTTACGCCAAAACGACGCAACCCCATAGCCGAAAGAATCTCCCGCGCGGCGAAAATCTCCGCCACAGGGTCGCCAGAAAGCGAAACGCGCAAAGTATCGCCAATACCAAGGCTAAGAATCGCGCCAAGCCCCGCCGCCGAACGAATCGCGCCATTAACAGGCGTACCAGCTTCCGTAAGCCCAATATGAATTGGGTACGGCAGACGCTCCGCCAAAATTTTATGCGCGTCCAGCATTAACGGCACATTTGTTGCTTTCACAGACACCACAATATTTTCAAAGCCGTGGCGTTCAAGCATTGCCACATTGCGCAACGCGCTTTCTGCCAAACCCGACGCAGTAACACCGTTGTTTTTCTGCAAAATATCCTTCTCCAACGAGCCGCCATTTACCCCAACGCGAATAGGCAGACCGTTCGCTTTTGCCGCTTCCGCGACTTCACGCACGCGACTTTCTCCGCCGATATTTCCAGGGTTAATTCTCAACTTATCCGCGCCGTTTTCCACGGCGGCAAGCGCGAGCCGATAATCAAAATGAATATCCGCAACCAGCGGAATGTCTATTTCTGCCTTAATGCGCCTAATCGCTTCTGCCGCTTCAATATCGGGAACAGCAACCCGCACAATCTCGCAACCCGCCTCCGCCAGTTTGCGAATCTGCGTCACAGTCGCGGCTACATCACGAGTATCAGTATTAGTCATCGACTGTATCACAATAGGATGCCCGCCACCCACACGCACCCCACCGATATGAACTACCCTAGTTTCACCCCGCGTAATCACTGATATTTATAAGCCGCGCAATATCGCGATACGCTATGAAAACAGCAAGCAACAGTAACGAAACAATCCCAACAAGATGAACAATGGCTTCCTTTTCAGGCGGAACAGGTTTTCTGCGAACAGCTTCAATCAACAAAAACACAATACGCGCCCCGTCCAGCCCTGGAACTGGCAGAAGATTCATCATGCCCAAAGCCGCATTAATCGCGCCAGTAAAAAGCAACATAGTCAAAAACATATCAAAAAACCCATACTGAATCGTCTCTTGATACGCTTCGGTAATCATGCCACCAATCCCAATTGGGCCAACAAGCCCTTCACCTTCGGGAAGCGATTCACCTTGCAAAAGCCGCGACAGCAGATGAAACGGCCCCATAACCTGCATACCAATCAATTCCGCAGACCCCGAAACCCCTTGAAAAACACTAGCTGGCTGAAAGTACATACTATTAAAAAAAGTAAGCCCAATCAAATACCGTCCATCATGGAACACAGGCGTAATCGAAAGGTCGTGTCGTACCCCGTCCCTGTCAACCCGAATATCCAACGCACGCCCATCAGCTGCGTTAATCACCGAAACCAAATCGCCAACCAAATCAACCCGCGTACCATCAATATGCGTAATAAAATCCCCCGCCATAAGTCCAGCCTGTTCCCCTGGCATACCAGTGGTAATTTCGCTAACAAAAATAGTAGGCGTAGGCACACCACGCGCCATAATAAAAACAAAAAACAACACAAACGCCATCAAAAAATTCATAACAGAGCCGCCAGCCATAACAGTAAACCGCGCCCAAATAGATTTATTATTCAAAGCCTCGGCATCATCTGGCAAGTCATCATCTTGCCCGCGCATCTTACAAAACCCACCAATAGGAAAGGCCCGCAACGAGTAAACAGTAACCTCCCCATCAGAACTCTGTTTCGTCCCCTTACGCGAGAAAATCTTGGGCCCCATACCCAGCGCGAACTCCTCAACAAAAATCCCAGCCCTACGCGCCGCCAAAAAGTGCCCCATTTCATGGACAAAAATCACAATACCCAAAATAAATATAAAAATCAAAACAGGAATAACAATCCCCATACTACACGTCCTTTCTAAAATGATTTAAAGATTAAGACCTTGGGGGAAAACCTTTTATAGTCATATTTCCTAATGCGAAGCGAAAGAAATGTGAGAAGAAAAGGTTTTCCCCCAAACCCCCTTTCCAAAAAACTTTATAATTTGCGCCTTTTATTGAGTGGAAATTTAGTGAAGCTCGTAGCTTAGTTGTTTGCGTCTTGATATTAGTAGGTATAAACCGATTGATTTCAGCATTAGTATTGTCGTGAGTATGAATATAAAAAGAAAGGCTATTCGCCCCTCGACCGAACGATAAAAGAAAGGCCATATAATGTCGCTTGCGTTGCCTGTGTCACTCCATGTAGCTAGTTGCCCTGTTACCTGCCAAATATTATCTGTTTTTGAAAAGAGAAACACTGCGCCACCTACTATAGTGCCTTCTTGGTTTGCCCATTCGCGATAAACTCGCGCATACGTACCAGAATAGCTTAATACATTCAAATTTCCTTCCGCTCCAACTCTGTTTTGCACTTGTGGATTCTCCGCAATAGCGGTTTCAAAAATATAACCAACTCTATGCGTAAGAATCGCACTGTGAATTACTGAACCACCCCAAATAGTCAAAAATCCAAGAATCGGTACAGCTATGATGGCTGCAATAACAATCCGTGCTTTATTCATGAATATTTTCCCCTCCGTTGTTTTTGGAGACAAACAACCTATCATTGCTTTCATCTTTTAGTAAGTATTCTAAAATTGCGGAAATGTCGTGGGAAGAGTTGTTGTATGCCGCAGCTCGGCCTAGTACGTATGCACTTAGGTATTCTCGCCAATTGCTATATTCTTTGCCTGCGTTTGTGGCGACCTGTTTTAAGTATTCCCAAGTTTCGTCCTCTTTTAAAAATCCGCTGAAAACTGCGTTGCGGGCTATGAATCCTGCGCGTCCGTAATCCCATGCGTTTAGGTTGGTAATGTTGTTTAGTTCGTCTTCTGTGAATCCTAGTTTAATTAGGTTTTCTTTGGCTTCTTGATAGATTTTTGGAATGATTCCCGTTTCTTTCATGGTTGTTAGAAATTCGTTTGCGCGGGGCGCGCTTAGGTTTGCGGTTGATAAGTCTGCTAGGGTGTCGAGAGTGGTTTGTCTGTCTGTTACGTCCCACATGTTCTTTAAGCCCTTTTTGACAACGATTTTTGGCAGCCACTGCATTTTGAATACTCTTGGGGAATCATGATTGCTTAACGCAAGTATTGCGGAAAAAGCCAAGTAGCCTTCTTTTTCTTCCGAAAGTTTATGTTTTTGTTCAAACTTTTGCATTTTTTCTGCGTTCATAAATTCTTCGTTAAAATCGAGTACTTGCGGCGGGGGTGATGTTATTTCTTCAACTGGTGTAAATTCGCTAATCACTTGTACAAAAATATCGCCGTGTTGTAAGTACTTATACTCCCATAAAATTTCGGATTCTTCGCCATTTTCCAAAATTCCGCTGATTTTATACCAGCTACGTTCAATTTCTACGGACTTAACATTTGCAAGTGGCATCTTTTTTGTGCCAGTTATCAACACTGAATCAACAAGATTGCCATTTTCTAATTTCATGCCCTGTCCAAGCGTGATTGATATTTTATCAACGCCATCTGTTCGTATTTTGTCCATCATGTAATCGGCATATGATTGGGCGGCGGTATGTTCACTGATTACGCGTGAAAAAAGTTCGATATTGAACAAGTACTTAAACTCCCAGAAAAAATCCGTTTCTTTTCCATTGTCCAAGATTCCGCTAAGTTTATAGGATTTTCGGTCAATGCTTACGACCTTAATACTTTCAAGAGACATTTTTTTACTGGAAATCGCGGTGTCAATAATGTTACCGTTTTCCAATTTCATGCCCGTTCCAAAGGCGAAAGATACGTTATTTATGCCATTTTCCTGTATTTTATCCAAAATATAATCTTCAAATGCAATGGATAATTCTTCAACGAATAATGCGGCTTCGGGGACATCTTCCACGGAAATTCTAATGGGAAGGCCTCTGTCATTTATGATAATAAATGCGTCGGGGTCTTTAAATTCTGCCCAACCAAACTCGTCAAAATGAATCATTTCGGTCTTGCTGATAAGATTTAGCATAGCACCTTTTTGATACACGCTAACTTGAAAGCCCTGAAACTTGGAAATCCGCACAATACAGAAAACCAGATAAAGAACCGACACCCCAAGAAATACCCAAAACACAAAATTGGGAATATCGTCCATAGCCCCAATGAGTTCATCAAGCCCTAGAGTGCCAACAATCCAATCCATAAGCCTTGGTACTGCCAGCAAAATTGCCACACCAACCAGCACCAGTGGTATGGTTAGCTTGCCGTATTTTTTTACAAAATCCAACGGCTGTTGTTCGCTTTGAAAAAGTAATTGCCCTAAATCTCTTTCGTTCATTTTTCATCGCCCTTTTTTATATTTTTGACACAAAGCTTTCTGCCCAACCTTCCGCTTCGTGAATGTCGGCTAGTGAGGTTACTGGCTTTATTTTGTATATGCCAAATGCCTTGTCCATTATTTCTGAAATATCGTAGAAGGATATTTTGTTGTGTAAGTATTGGGCTACTGCCCATTCGTTTAAGTAGTTCATTACGGCTGGGAGAGTGCCGCCTGTTTTTGCAGCGTGTATCGCTAATGCTAGGCATGGGAAGTTTTTTAGGTTTGGCGGCTCGAAGGTAAGCGCGCCGCATTTTAAGAAATCCAAACGCGGGAAGGTTGTTTGGGTGCGTTTGGGCGCGGTCAGCGCGTATAGAATTGGCAAGCGCATATCGGGAAGCCCCATTTGCGCAAGTATTGAACCGTCCTTATACTGCACCATGGAATGAATTATGCTTTGCGGGTGTACTATAATTTCTATGTTCTCCAGCGGTTGCGCGAATAACCACATTGCCTCTATTAGCTCTAAGCCTTTGTTCATTAGTGTCGCGCTGTCTATTGTTATTTTCGCGCCCATGTCCCAGTTTGGGTGACGGAGTGCATCTTTTGCAGTGGCGGCGGCTATTTTTTCGCGTCGCCAGCCACGGAATGGGCCGCCAGATGCGGTTAGGATTATTTTTTCTATATCGCGTTCCTGCGAGCCGTTTAGGCA
The DNA here is from genome assembly GCA_009785665.1 of Defluviitaleaceae bacterium. Classification (GTDB taxonomy): domain Bacteria; phylum Bacillota; class Clostridia; order Lachnospirales; family WQUN01; genus WQVC01. The sequence continues at coordinate 5,503 of WQVV01000077.1, read as the reverse complement.
CTGCCATATTGCGGAATGCTCGCTGTCTATGGGGGTTATTCTTATGTTCTTCTCGCGGGCGCGGGACATTACCAGTTCGCCTGCGGTTACTAGAGTTTCTTTGTTGGCTAGGGCTATGTTTTTTCCTGCGGATATTGCGGCCAAAGTTGGGGCTAGTCCGGCACGCCCAACTAGGGCGTTTACTACTACTTGGGCTTTGCTTTCTGCGGCGCAGGCGATTAAACCGCTTTCTCCTGTTAAAATTTCGCAGGGGTGGTTTGTTAATTCTGTTAAGTTTGTTATGGCTTCATCGTCGGGAACCCACACCATTTCGGGCTTGAACTCATCTACCAACGGGGCAAGTGCCGCCATATTCTTATATCCGCTTAACACGGTAATTTTTGCATCAGAAATACAACTACGCACCGCATCAATGGTTTGTAGCCCTATCGAACCTGTTGCACCTAAAATCGCTATGTTCATCAGCCTATCATCAACCAAATCATAACATTCATCACCATATAAACAATTGGTGCGACAACAATAATGCTGTCAACCCTATCCAAAACGCCGCCATGCCCCGGGAAGACGTTGCCAAAATCTTTAATCTCGCAATGACGTTTAACCGCTGATGCCGCCAAATCTCCGATAATGGAAAAAACCGCGCCTAGGAAAGAAATTATTGTAGCAATCAAAATAAGGTGAACGGTATTGTCTGGATAGGCAGAAAAACGAGAAACCAACAGCCCATAGAAAAACCCAATAACCGTAGCACCAATAACACCGCCAATAAGCCCTTCAAGAGATTTTGAAGGGCTAGGCGTATTTTTAAGTTTGCGTTTACCAAAGAGCGAGCCTGTGAAATAAGCAAAAGTATCACAGCCAAAAGAGGCCGTAAAAATCAGCCAAACGTAATAAAACCCAAGCTCATGTTCACGAACAAGCACCACAAAAGAAAGCATAAACGGAACATACAAAAATCCGTACACAACAGAAATGCATTCACTCATGGGCAAATTTTTAAAGAAAACCACAAGACAAGTTTGCACCGTAATAACAAAAAGCGTAAGTGCAATAAGCAACCAGTACCCCGCACCAAAAATAAAAATCGCGGCGAAGTAACCAAGAGTAGCCAAATATCCTATAGCATGAATCAACTTATCCGTTTTGGAGAACGCCAGATAAAACTCGCGCAAAGCCGCCACGGCAAGTAGCGTAGCAACAACAAGTAATGGCACGCCGCCAAAAAAAACCAGCGCGACCACCAACGGCAGTCCGATAACCACCGTAATTGTGCGTTTAACAAAACTCATACAGTCATGATTTCCTTATTTTTTGCCTCTACTTTTTTGTCAAGTTCGGCAATGTATTTGTCGGTTAGGGTTTGCGTTTCTTTTTCTAGGGATTTAAGGTCGTCTTCTGTGATTTCGCTTTTCTTTTGCGCTTTGGCGAATGCGTCAATCGCTTCCCTGCGCAAATTGCGAATTGCAACTTTTGCGTCCTCGCCTTTTTTCTTAATCTCCTTTGTAAGCTGTTTGCGGCGTTCCTCTGTGAGTTCGGGGAACACAAGGCGAATAACTTTACCGTCGTTAGTAGGATTAATTCCCAAGTCTGATGACTGAATTGTCTTTTCGATTTCTTTCAGCATGTTGGATTCCCATGGCGTAATCTGCAACAAACGCGCTTCGGGAACGGTGATGTTTCCTACTTGGCTGATTGGTACATCACTTCCATAGTAGTTCACCGTCAAACGGTCAAGTACACGCGGGTTTGCGCGACCTACCCGAATTGTCGTAAACTCGTCCTCCAGCACGGAGATGGTTTTTTTCATACGTTCTTCATACTTTTTTGTATCACTCATAATAATCCTCCTTCGCACTTACATGTATGTAGGTGCCTTTTAGACTGTGTGTTTTTGGATATGAACACGCCAACGTAATACTTTCGGGCGCGTTTAGACTAAATACATATGATGCGATTCCTGCCTCTTGTGCCAGTTGTAATGCGGTCATGTCGGCAACTTGCAAATTTTTTGTGATGGCAGAATGATAATCCAATGTGCGGAATTTCCTTGCGTCTTCATTCTTCTTGGGGTCTGCGTCGTATACTCCGTCAATGCTTTTTGCAAAAAGTATGCAATCTGCTTCAAGTTCTGCCGCCCGCAACGCCGTTATTGTATCCGTAGAAAACATCGGATGCCCCAACCCTGCGGCATTTATTATAACCGTTCCTTCGGATAACCATTCCAACGTGCTGTCTTTATCGTATAGCGTTGTGATGTTCCCAATGGGAATCGGCGTTACAACCTTAGCTTTTTTTCCTTGGCGGCGGAATGCATCTGCTAAGTATAGCGCGTTCATTACTGTAGCAAGCATTCCCATTTGGTCGGCTTTCACCCTGTCCATTTCTGGATTCGCTTGCCGCCCCCGCCAATAATTCCCACCACCAACAACCAACGACACTTGCGTTCCCGTTTTCGTAACTTGTATTATTTGCCGCACTATATCATTTATTATAGGGTCGCTATAACCAGACACGCTTTTAGTGTTGAAAGCATCATCACCAATAGCCTCCCCGCTCAACTTGATTATCACACGCTTTAACATACTTACCTCTCATCTTAGATACTGTCATCAAAATATAGCATAATTTCCCTTAAAAGGATAGCCAAAATTTTGGAAAAAAGTATCAACTGCACCTTCTGGCCATTTCACAAGTGAAACGCCATTTGCAAAAAAAATATTTTTCATAACCAATGCTTTCCAAATTGGCTTCGCGCCTTCATACTCGTTCATAAATGGTCAAACATTTACCTTGTAGTTGTCGAATAGAAATTTGAACAGAGTTGCTTTATATACTCCAACCTTGGAATCTGATTTACCCAGTTTTCTGGGATAGCTCTATAATATAATCCAGCAAGTCCTCCTGCAATAGCCGCAACTGTGTCAGTATCACCGCCTAAATTCACGGCTCTAAGTACACAGTGTTGATAACTGTGGGTGTTGAGCAGACACCAAAGTGCCGCTTCCAATGTATCTACAACATATCCACTACTTTTTATATCTTCCTGTTGCAAATCAGCAAAGTTGTCCTTAAATATTCGATTGTAATGTTGCAATTCCTCAGCGAAATCCACACTGTTATCGTAATGGTGTTTTGCTTTGCTAACACCAGAGAATACACCATCTTCTATGTCGCTTGAAACAAAAAAGGATTCCGCGACGGATAGGTATATACCACAAGCTATTTGGCTTCTTTTGTGTGCGTGTGTTAGCGCAGAAACATTATGAATCACATCAAAGGCTTCTTTACTATCAGTATAACTACTGCCATATCTCTCTCTAAGATAAAATGCAAGCGGCAAAATTCGCATTAGTGAACCATTTCCATTGTCGTATTCCGATGTTCCCCCACAATTTAATGCGGCTGTCCCTTTTGCAAAATTCATAATAGCCGCATGTGTTGACCCTCCTATATCAAATACTTCCCCGTGAGGTGTGTATTCAGCTTTGTTGTACCACAGAAGAAATTTTTGCATAATGTCTTGATAGTCGAGACCATATGCCAAACTGTCCAGCAAGCAAAGTGTCAGACTTGTATCATCAGACCAAGTGCCAGATGGTTGATTATATGTGCCATATCCACGCATATCGGTAACAGGCGAGTTCATCAATGTTTCGCGACTTTTAAATTCAACAGGTACACCCAAAGCGTCAGCTACACACAGTCCAATAATTCCACCAAAAATCTCACCAAATATTTTGTCACCCATAAATCGACTCATCCTAACTTTCTTTGCCATCTATTTTGTTGGCATGACAGCGCAAGCTAAATGAAAGTAATGGCAGCCAACTGACATTACGCGTTTCAACTAATCTTGTAGAAGCCCGTAAAATAGCACATTTCACTCAAATTACCAAAGCAAGAGACGGTGTTTTTTAAGGAATCCAAATATTAGTTCGGGAATCGAGTGAAGTCAAGGAGTTGTAGGTAGTTCTGCAATCGCCGCGACGACGATTTGCCGACTGACCACAACCGATAAATCGTAAGAATTTTTTACAGTTGGTTCTTTCGATACCTTTCAAAAGCCGCCAACTCATCAGGGTCATGTTCAAGTAAGTCAAAATCAAATTTCTGCTTGCCGTTGATAATCTCGGCAACATCTTCAGGCGTGTAGTGTACTGCAATAGAGAATCCATTTTTAATAATATCATCATAAAATGGGTTTTTGCGAATTTGAGAAGTGCTTGGTTTTTCTTTAAGTCCAAATTCCATTAAAAATCGCCTCCATAAATTTCTTGCTCTATTTGATTTGGCTTCCTTGCAGATATGATTCTTATAACATTTTCGTCATTTCTATAGCAATGGCATACCGTCAATAGCTTATCGTACTTGTTTATGCCGATTAGTATAAATCTATCTTCCTCTTGCGAGTGAGCAATATCATCAATGGTTACGGCTTTGGGGTCAAAAAACGAAGATGCCGCCATTTTGAACGATACGCCGTGCTTTTCAATATTTATGAGGTTTTTCTTTGAATCCCAATCAAAAAGTTTTCCATTGATTTCAAGCATCATTTACCCCCTCAATCTGCCTAAGAAATTTTTAACACGCAAGTATATCTCTTGCCCCTCCTTATGATTGGCAAAAAAACCGCACGGAAATTCAATATGCGGAAGATATTAAACACGCTCTATAATCGTCACCGCGAGCCGCGTCAGACGTAATTTTCACCCAAGTAACATTTTTGGGAAAAGCATCAACAGCACGTTCTGGCCATTCCACAAGCGAAACGCCATTTGCAAAAAAATATTCTTCATAACCAATGCTTTCCAAATCGGCTTCGCCGTCTTCCAAGCGATAAAGGTCAAAATGATACAGCGGAAGCCTCGCGCCTTCATACTCGTTCATAATAGTAAAAGTCGGGCTGGTCACTCGTCCTTCATAGCCCATACCCTTCGCAAACCCCTGCGCAAAAACCGTCTTCCCCGCACCCAACGTGCCGCACAAACAAAAAATATCTCCAGCTTTTGCATTTTGCGCAATATTTGCGGCAAAATTTTTGGTATCTTCTGCGCAAAAACTTTCAAACACCATAAAAATCACCTCATATAAACTCTACCACATAGTTTTAATTTAGACAAATAATAAGGTTTCGTCACATTGCCTATTCCCTTTTTTTGTAGTTGTGCTAAAATGGTTGCGTGATATAATGAAACCAATGAAATGATACGGGAGGTAAAACCATGGTCGGAAGTAAAAGAGCAGCCCAAATGATGGAGGGCGATGAACAAACACTCCAGCTTATGGAATTTATAGTCGCGGGTGGGCATTTTGGCATAAACGTAGCCAAGGTCAGCGAAATCATGAAGTATAGTCAGTATCCAATAACACCGATGCCCAACTCAAACCCATTCGTGGAAGGAATATTCCGCCCACGCATGGAAACAATGACCGTTATAAACTTAGCGGCGTACATGGGGCTACCCCCTTCGGAAGACGAAGAGCGGGACATTTTAATTAT
>WQVV01000076.1 GCA_009785665.1 Defluviitaleaceae bacterium | reverse complement strand
CGGGAGATGTACGCACGGTAACGTGTTCAGTTGACCCGTACTAATAGGTCGAGGGCTTGACCAGTTGGCTCAAGCCGCGCATAAACACTTATGCACTTGATTGCTTCGTTCTTTCTCTGTATTCAGTGGTTAAGGTTACGCCGTATCTATAGGATACGGCGTTTCTTGTATATATAATTGAGGCGGGATGGAATTGTACTCCTTCCTATAAAGGGGTTTGAGACATGAAATTCGAGCATGGGCAACTTTACAATTGTGAAGACCACGACGGTCGAGAAATTTGGATATTTGAAAGTGGCTCAGAGGTTAGTAGTGGGTTGCCTAAGACTGTAATCGGTATGTTGGATAAGCTTGGCAATGATGGTTGGGAGTTAGTTGGTCTTACTTCGCATTCAAACAAAGTTTTCAACAGCGGTTTTAAGTATCTTTATGTATTTAAGCGACCTAAAACGAGAGATGGGTAAAATGAGGAGAGTTACAAAAAGCTATGTGGACTTCGCAAATAAATAAAGAAAAAACATGTCTTTAATTTTTTAAAAAAAATGATACATAACTGTAATATTTTCTTTTTTGTGTGGTTTATATTTATGAGGTAATATAAATCTGGAAAAAGGAAGGGGATTAGTGCTATGCGATTACTTATTGGGCTGTCGGTATTTTTGGTATGCTGCGTAGCTTTTGCTACGAATGCCTATGCTGCGACGGAAAGATTTTTAATTCGCACGTACAGAATCGACGTGGCTGTTGAATGCCTAGAAAGCGCGTTGCCGCGAATTTTAACCATGCCTGGAATTGATTTGCACAGTGAAATGAATATTCAGGCGGGGAATGGGCGCATGGAACGAGTTGTTGAGAACCACGAGTTGACAACAACATTGAATATTCTGCGTGGGTTGGGCGAAGTTACGGCAACCAGTTCACATGCGCGAAGTGAATTTGCACAGTTTAACGGCTTGCAGTCGGAGTTTAGGATTCGGAGCGAGGAAGAGCGAAATTTAACAGCGTTACTTCTTGAAGCAGAAACATTGACGGATTTTCGTATTATCGAAAGCAGGCTTGTGAATCTTATTGCGGAAATAGAAATGCTTAGGGGCAGAATCAATCATTTGAATGCAGAGCTTGGAACTACACGAATTAACATTACAATCACCACGATTCCTCCAGAGGAAGAGTACGAATACAAGCCAGAACCAGAGCCAGCGTATGAATCCGAAGAAGACGAAGAAGGCAGCTTACAAAGAATCGGAAATGCTTTCTTAAATTCTGCGCGGGTAACGCTTGCGTTTTTGCAGATGATGTTGCTAATATTGGCACATGTTAGCGTTCCGTTGATTTCTTTGTCAATAATTGGTGGTGGCTTGGTGTTGTTTATTCGTAGAAAATTATCAAGGAAACAAAAAATTTCTAAAGGCGGTGACGTTGATGAAACTGAAAAAACTCACGAGGAATAGTACAGTTGTTTTGATTTTGGCCGCTGTAATGTTGCTTATTGCGGCGTGTAGTGATGGGGATGCGTCGGTTATATCTGGCACACCCTCCTCAGAATTTATACCTTTAGATGGTGGTGGTGGTCTACTAAGTGAAGGTGGGTTACTTCCTGAACCCGCTCAATCCGCCCCTACCTTTGATGAAAGCTGGGATTCTTGGGACTTTGATTATGCGGTTGACATGATGGACGAAGATAGCGCGTGGGAGCCACCTCCGCCAACGGCATCACTCCCCGCGCCCGAAGCAACTGCATGGGAAACGCCAGAATTGCCACTACCAGCGGCAGTGGAACGGCGGGTAATTCGCAATGCGGATATTGCCGTGGACACTCTATATTTTGAAGAAACCGTAAACGCGCTAGAGCGACTGGTCGCACTAAACGGCGGCTTTATAGAAACCGCAGGACAACGTCAAGCGTCCAGACGCGGATACGACAGAACTTTCTGGTATGCAGATTATGTAATACGCGTACCTGTAGACCGTTTCGATACAACAAACCGCGACATAACGGAACTAGGTCAAATCCGACGATTCACCACGGTAAGCGAAGACGTAACCATGATGTTCCTAGACCTACAAAGCCGTTTAAGCATTCGCGAAGAGGAAGAACGACGCGTTCAAGCAATGCGCGACGCGGCAACAAACCTACGCGACATCATAGCCCTAGAGCGTGAACTATCCGATCTACGCATAAGAGTAGACCGGTATCGTCGTCGTATGACCGAAATAGACCAACTAGCGTCCTTCTCCACAATAAGGGTAACTCTGCGCGAGGTAGTAGAAATAGAAGACTACGAAGAAGAAGAATACATCCCCTACGTACCAGAAACCCCACCCGAAGACACTTTCGGCGAAAGCCTATCCGCCGCATTCGGAAATTCAGCCAACTTCACTCTAACAATATTAGAGGGCTTCGCAATACTAATAGCCTCCATAATACTACCAGTAACCTTACTAGCAATACCAGCCCTAGGTGTATTCCTGCTGTATAAAAAATTCGTAAAACAAGAGGTTAAACAATCGTAAAAGAAAAAGAAAGACCTCTGGGGACGCTGTTCACAATGGCGCGGCAAGTGGTAAATCAACGCTTCCCGCGCCAACACCCCCAAGGTTTTTTTAATGTCGTAAACCTTTTCGTTGCGTAAAATAACAATTTTCGCACTTGTGATTTGGTATTGTGTGTCCATTATTTCGTTAGGAGAGCGAAAATGGTTATCACAATTAAAATCCCTACACCAAAGGATTTACACGCACTGTACATAAAAGCAAAGACTGATGCTGAAAAACATGATATTTCTTGGAGTGGTGATATAAACCACGGGCAAGGTTCGGGCTGGGGTTTTGAAGGCGAATACACAGTAAACGCAGAGTACATAACTGTCACTGTTTTGAAAAAGCCTATTTGGGCAACAAAAGCCCGCATCGAAAAGGAGGTCAAAAAGTATCTATCGCAAGAAATTTAGCGAATGTAAGGCAACACGCCTTAGTCTAAATTCCTAACGCCTTATTGAAAAATTGCAAACGCCATATACCCCAAATACAGCGCGACCATAATAATCCCTTCGATACGAGTAATGCGTTTGCGTGAATAAACGAAAATCAATGCAATAATGCTACCAACAACAAGGAAAATAGTATCAAAAATCAAGCCACCTTCAATGGCCAGAGGGCTAATTAGTCCCGCGACACCCAATACAAACATGATATTAAAAATATTCGAGCCAATGATATTACCCAGCGCAAATTCATTTTCGCCTTTTTTGCAAGCTACTAAAGAGATAATCAATTCTGGAAGGGAAGTACCAATTGCAATAACGGTAAGCCCAATTACACGTTCGGAGATTCCCATAGTTGTGGCAATTTGCGTAGCACTTTCAACGGTGAGATGCCCACCAGCAATAATAAGTGCGCAACCAAAAACCGCAAAAAGAATCAACAGCGGCATAGGTCGAAGTTTTGGCGCAGAAGATGAAGAATCCAAAGCGTCCGAAGAATCGGCTTCATCAATGGCATTTCCATCTTTTGCCTTGATAGCCTTTCTAATTAACAAGAAGAGATATACCCCAAACGCCACCACTAAAATCAAACTTCCAAAGCGCGGAATATAATCTCCGCCCAAAAATTTCAGCGCGAGCAAAAACGCCGCTGCCGCAATAGAAAGTAAAAAATCTTTTGAAACTTCGTTCACTTTGACGGGTATGGTTTTTATAATTGCGCACAGTCCAATAATAAACATTAAGTTAAAAATATTAGCCCCTACGATATTTCCTAAAGCAAGGGCGTTGTGGCCATTAATGGACGCGGTTACAGTAATCACAAATTCGGGTGCGCTAGTTCCCATTGCTACTATTGTTAGCGCGATAATAAAACTTGGAATTTTTAATTTTTTGGCTATTCCCACGCAGGAGTTTACAAAAATATCCGCACCTTTGATTAGTAAGATAAATCCCAAAATCAGCAAAATAATTTGAACTAACATTATTAAACCCCTTTTCTTTTTTGTCATAGAGTGTTAATATTGTGAAAATGCCTTAGAATTTATCACAACGGAGGAATCCAATGGTACTTTACTACAGTCGCGGAAAAAAGACAAAAGTTTTCGCGGAATTGCTTGGGGAAGTTCTAGGGCAGGAAGTTTTGGAACTTGAATCGGAATTAAACAATAAGGGCAAAATAGGATTTATGCTAAAGGCTCTTAGTTTGGCCTTTTCTGCAAAAAGTTATCCAGTTACAAATATGGCAAAATTACAAAACCTGCCCGAAGAAATTTATTTATGCGCGCCAATATGGGGAGGGCAAATGGTAGGGCCGCCCAGATATTTCTTGGAAAACTCTGACTTGAAAAAAACTACAGTAAATTTATTGCTAACGGCAAGTGTTCCAGTGGAAAAATACAAAAAAAGCGCGTTAGAATATCTTGGGAAATTACAATGCAAAAAAGGCGAAGCCTTAATATTTGCAACATCAAGCAAAGTTCCGCAAGAACCAGAAACAATAAAAGAGCAACTTCGCGAAATACTAGGGATATGAGAAAATTAACAATTGCCGTGTATACTCTGGGTTGCAAAGTAAATCAATGCGACGCAGATACGCTAATTGCGGCACTTCGCGAATTGGGGCATGATGCTTTTCACACGCGAGATTTTGAACAAGCAGTAGATGTTTTTGTAATAAACACCTGCACCGTAACGCATGTAAGTGATAAAAAATCGCGGCAAATGATTCGCCGCGCAAAGAAGCAAAATACCTTTGTAGCAATGTGCGGTTGCATGGCGCGGCGGCGGCGGCTTGCGCCGCAGGCAACGCCGGCAAGGGATAGTACAGGCCACAAACACGTCTCGAAGCCAGTTTCGCCAGAGGGTGTTGACTTCATCTTTGATGCACGTAAGCCCGATGATTTTATTGCGGCGTTGCCCTTGTTTTTCACCGATGCTGATAAAGTGCAAAGTTCGTCTGTGCGTTTTGAAATGGCAAACATTGCTAGTGGAAACAAAACCCGTGCTTTCATAAAAATTCAAGACGGGTGTGATAGATTTTGTTCGTATTGCATAGTACCGCATGTTCGCGGGGAAATGTCTTCCCGTTCGGTTGCGGAAATTATTTCTGAATCGGAATCCTTAGTAAATGCGGGCGCGCTGGAAATTGTTCTCACGGGTATACAAGTCGCCTCGTATGGACATGATACGGATAATCTTGCTTCGTTGATTCGACGTGTTACAGCTTTGCCCAACTTGGAACGTCTGCGGTTAAGCAGTATAGACCCATGGGCAGTAAATGACGATTTTTTAAGCGCGGTAGCGGAATCCCCCGCCTTATGCGACCATTTTCATTTATCGTTGCAAAGCGGTTGTGATGCCACGTTACAAAGAATGAACCGCCGATACACCACAGCAGAATACGCAAAAGCCGCAGAATCTCTACGATGCCTACGCCCCAACATAGCCCTAACCACTGATATAATTGTAGGTTTTCCAAGCGAAAGCGATTCAGATTTTGAAGAAAGTCTTGCTTTCATACGTAAAATGAAATTCGCAAAAATCCATGTGTTTGAATTTTCGCCACGAGAAGGCACACCAGCGGCGGAATTTCCTTCGCAAGTTCCGCAGGTTGTAAAATCTACGCGTGGGAAAATCATGCGCGAACTTGCGGCTCAACTTCAATCGCAATTCTTAGAAGCGCAAGTTGGCAAAACGTTAAACGTCCTATTCGAGCAAGAAACATCAACTGGGATTTTTGTAGGCAACAGCGAAAACTATTGTCGCGTGCAAGTAGAATCTCAACAAAACTTGACAAACATTTTAACGAAAATAAAAATCACGACCTGTACAGCGGAATATCTGACAGGAAATTTACAATGAGGAGAGTATCATTATGAGAGAAGAAACCCAAAAAATCAGTTCTTATCAGCGCGTAGCCGCCGAGGAAGTACGCGCTAACTTGGAAGAAGTTTACTACGCGTTAAAGGACAAGGGTTACAATCCAATTACACAAATTGTTGGGTACATTTTATCGGGCGACCCTACATACATCACAAGCCACAACAACGCCCGCGCACTCATTGGAAGATTGGAAAGGGACGAACTTTTGGAAGAAATGGTAAGAGAATTTCTCCGCGACGTTATTTAATGCCAACGATATGTAGTGCGAGCTTTTAGTTTTCGTCTCGAAGCCAGATACTGTGGTTGGTGTTCGTCTTGCCAGAAATTTTAGATTGTTGTGGTGTAGTGATGTGTAAATACATGGGCTTGGATTATGGCGATAAAACCATAGGAGTGGCGGTATCGCTTAATGGGCGTGTTGCTACGGGCGTTAGAACGCTTCGTCGTAAAGATGCTGTTGCGTTGCGTCCCTGCTTGAAGGAACTCAAGGTTATAATTCGAGAACACGAAATAAGTCATGTTGTACTTGGATACCCCAAAAAAATGGACGGCGAAGAATCCACGCGTTGCGAGGCTACTTTGGCGTTCAAAGAAAAACTTGAGAGGTATGTTAAGTCGGTCAGCGTTACTCTTTGGGACGAGCGATTAAGCACGCGTGCGGTGTCACGAGGGTTTGAAGGCAGTCGCAAAAAGTACAAGCAGCATGTTGACGAAATGGCGGCAATATATATTTTGCAAGGGTATTTGGATTACATCAATATCCATGGAAAGGAGAGTTTGGAAAAAAATATGGACAACGATTTTGACAACGATGACGCAGGTCTGGTGCTAACAGACGAAAACGGCGAAGAACGCCCGTTATTAATAAGGTCTAGCAAAGAAGACGCAGGCGAAATATATCTGTTAGCCGTTGACACCGTAACGGACGAGGTAATTTTTCTAAGATGCGAAGCAGCAGAAGATGACGAGGAAGAATTTGAAATCGAACAAATCGAAGAAGGACACGCAAATTACAAGCGTGTATTCGAGATGTTCAAGGACGACTACGACGAGTTAATTTGAGAGGAATTTATAATTGCCAGCAAAAAAAAATAAACTAAAAGTTTTCTCACTCGGCGGTCACGGCGAAGTTGGGAAAAACATGACCGTACTAGAGTACGGCAACGACATAATTGTAATAGATTGCGGTGTAGCGTTTCCGCAAGACGAAATGCTTGGAATAGACTTGGTAATTCCCGATTTTACCTACTTGCAGGAAAATAAGGAGAAAATCCGCGGGCTGTTTCTAACACACGCCCACGAAGACCATATCGGCTCTGTGCCGTATTTCTTGCGCGAAGTAAAGGCAAAATTGTTTGGAACAAAACTTACGCTTGGGCTTGTAAGCAACAAACTACGCGAACATGGATTGCTTAACCAAACGGATTTAGTTTCCGTGCCTCAAGGCGAAACAGTTAGCGCGGGTTGCTTTAAGGTTGAGTTTTTGCGCGTGAATCACTCGATTGCAGACGCAGTAGCTTTTGCGGTGACAACCCCCGTTGGTGTAGTAATTCACACGGGCGATTTTAAGGTAGATTTCACGCCCATTCAAGGCGATATTATTGACCTACAACGTTTTGGTGAACTTGGTCGCAAGGGCGTTAAATTGCTTCTTTGCGAAAGCACAAATGTGTTATACAGTGGGTACACTTTGAGTGAGCGCACCGTTGGTGATATGTTCCGTCGCGTGTTTGAGGAATCGCCCACGCAACGGCTTATTGTTGCTATGTTTTCCTCGCATATTGATAGGATTCAGCAGGTTCTTAATTCGGCGGTACAGCATAGGCGCAAGGTGCTTTTTATGGGGCGCAGTATGGTGAATGCCGTTAAAACTGCTACGGAATTAGGGTATCTTCACGCGCCCACAGGGGTGATTGTTGAAGTCTCGGAGCTTCGTAACTACACGCCTAATCAGTTGGTTATTATCACAACGGGTAGCCAAGGCGAGCCAATGGCGGCTCTTTCCCGAATGGCGGCTTCCGACCATAGACAAGTAACCATCACGCCCAGCGATAAGGTAATCATCTCGGCTTCGCCAATCCCAGGCAACGAAAAGTTGGTGTCCCGCGTAATCAACGACCTTATGAAACAAGGCGCGGAAGTCATCTATGAAGGCTTGATGGACGTTCACGTTTCAGGTCACGCTAAACAGGAAGAACTTAAAATGATTCATGCACTTGTAAAACCGCAGTATTTCATGCCAATTCACGGCGAGTTTAGGCATTTGACCCATCACAAAGATTTAGCAATTTCCATGGGCATGAAAAAGGAAAACATTTTCATTGCCGACATTGGCGAAGTGCTAGAAATCACCAATACCGATGCCAAAATGAACGGAACAGTACCATCTGGGCAACTGCTAGTAGACGGGCTAGGCGTTGGTGACGTGGGTAATGTAGTTCTTCGCGACCGCAAGCATCTTTCCGAAGACGGGCTAATCATCGCCGCCGTAGGAATAAGTATGGCTGATGGCTACTGCCAAACCGTATCTGGCCCCGATATAATTTCACGCGGGTTTGTTTTCGTTCGCGAATCCGACGACCTAATCAACAACGCAAAAGCCATAGTAGCCGACACCCTATACGAGTTGGAACAAAAAAATACCGCCGACAGGCAGTATATAAGAAATCGTGTAAAAGAAGACCTACGCGAATACATTTGGCAAGCCACAAAGCGAAACCCAATGATATTCCCAATCCTAGTAGAAGTATAGCGAGCGGGCGGGCGGCATAGCCGCTTTTCGCCGCTTACATGTGTTGGTGTGCTACGCATACGTCTCGAAGCCATTTCGGCTAGGTTTTAGTTTAGCGGAAATTCATAAGCCCAAGTTCTGCCGCAATAAAAAACAGCACGAAAAACAATATAATCGTAAGCACTGCAATAATAATTTTGCCATATTTCAATTGGCGGCGAACGCGTTTTACACGGGCTTTTTTCCGAGTGGATGCGTCTGCCGCTTTTTTATGCTCTGTTAAATCGAAAGAATCCTCATCAAAACGCATAGTTTTAACATTTTTTGACATGGTTTAATCCTCCCTATGTGTTGTCATTTGAATGTACCATTTTTTGGTAGATTATGCAAGTGCATTTCTTATTCACACAACAAGTATCGCAAGATAAGAAGCCTCAGAAACTGTACACTTCGCGCAATCCTGCGGCACAAAAAAACTGTCGATTATTAGCGACAGTTTTTTTGTATGTGTAAGTACGAGTTACTCTGATGCGTCGTTGGGGTTTGAACCATTGCTTGCGTCGTCGTCATTCTTGACATCAACATCAACGCCGCCTGTGCCATCTGGGTTTGCCATAACGAAGAACATGATAATGTAGCAAGTTACACCCAAGCCCAAAAGTACGCAAGTGACAATGCGAACGATTAGAGGGTTAATGTCGAAGTGTTCGGCAATACCTGCGCATACTCCAGCTAAAACCTTGTTTGAAGACTTTTTGAGTTTTTTCTTTTCCATGGTGACTCCTCCTCCAACAAATTTTTTTTATAACTGCGTTGAATTATAACACATGATAAAGCGTTTGTCTTTGTGAAATTAAAAGATAGGCATTTTGCATAATTAGGGCGTGCTGTTTGCGTAGTGGTAACACGTCCTAATAACCACGCACGTACTGACCACGAGCGTCAAAGGAGTAATACGTATCACCAGCTACAATGATATGGTCGAGAACATCTATGTCAATAAATTTCATACCCTCGACAATGTGCTTGGTGGATTCGAGGTCGCCACGAGAAGGGCGAAGCGTACCACTGGGGTGATTATGTGTAAGAATAACGTAATTGGCCTTATGCTTTAAGGCTTCATGCGCAATTTTGCGAGAGTAAACAGCAACTTCGTCCACCGTGCCTTCTGATATTAATGCGGCGTGAATTAGCCGATGCCTTTTGTCTAGGCACAGCACATAAAACAATTCCATTGTTTTGCCAACAAATAGGTCTATTGCGAATTGCCCAGCGATTTCTACATCATCTAAAATTAATCCCGCGCTCCACTTGCTTCGGAAATATCGGTTTGCAAGCGCGGGAATTAAATTCAGCAGAACCGCGATATTTTCTGTGCAATTTAAAGTTGACATAAGCTCTTCGACATCAGTCTCGAAAAGATTATGCAACGAGCCGAATTTATTCAGCATATTATGCGCAATTTCATTGGTATCACGTTGCACATATACGTAATATAGCAAAAATTCTATAACTTCGTGGTCTGCGAAGCCCTCTAGCCCTCCACGCCGATACCGATTGCGTGTTCTTGTGCGGTGCTTGGTGTGGGGATTTTCCTTTTTCGGAGTTCGTTTTTTCTCTGCCATGGCGGTTATCTTAGCGCGTCCTCTAGCGCGTCGGTTACGGTTTGCAATACTTTTATGCGGGCGTATTTTTTGCTGTTTGATTCCACAATTATCCACGGGGAATGCGGCGTATGGGTTCGCATTAGCATTTCGTCTACGGCGGATTCATATAAATCCCATTTTTCGCGGTTGCGCCAATCGTCTTCTGTGATTTTGTGATGCTTTAATGGGTCGCTTTGACGGCTTTCAAAGCGGCGTAATTGCTCGTCTTTGTCGATATGCAACCAGAATTTTAGCATAACCATACCATGCCCAACCAAGTGTTGCTCAAACTCATTTATTTCGCGATAAGCACGCTGCCATATATCAACAGGCGTGATTTCGTCCACACGTTCGACAAGAACCCGTCCATACCACGAGCGGTCGAAAATTGTTGTATGCCCGTCCTTAGGCATTTTCACCATGAATCGCCACAAATAATGTCGCGAAAATTCATAACCACGCGGCGGCCCAACAGGCACTACCGCGTAACAACGCGGATCCATTTCGGAGGTTAGGCGTTTGATGTTTCCGCCTTTTCCTGCCGCGTCCCAGCCTTCGTATACGATTGCTGCCGACCTACGCTGTGCGTACATTTTATTTGAAAGCATTCTCATTCGGTGCTGGTAATGCTCGATTGCTTCGCGGTATTCGGCTTGCCCTATAGTTTCGTCTGGCGATATGCTATTTAATGTGCGCGGAATTTTTTCCTTCTTCTCCGCCACTTCGATTCTAGTTTCTGGGGGTGGCGCGACATTTAAACGGCTTTCGATAGTATCTGTTATGATTCTCAACATTTTGCATGTGCCATAACGGCTGTCATCTGCTTCTATTACATGCCACGGATTGGCTTCTGTGTTGGTCATTTTTAACATTTTTTCGTACAGACGCAAGTTGTGGTCGTAGTTTTTATTTTGTTCGCGGTTTTGCTCGTTTAACCGCCATGCCGTGGACGTGTCCTTCTCCAATGCCTTAAATCGACGGCTTTGTTCATCCTTGCTTATATGCAAAAATAACTTGATGATTAAGTAATTATCGTCTGCCAATTGCCGCTCAAAGGCGTTTACATCGAAGTAAAATCCATGTGCTTCCATATTGGATAGCCCCCATGCTTCACGCATTTCGGGCAGAATTAACCTGTGCCAACTTTTATCCATAATTACAATTTGCCCAGCCGATGGCAGATACGTCCAAAAACTCCAAAGGAACGGACGCATTTGCTTGTCTTCCGTAAGTTTGCCAGTAGTGCGCACATCAAAATAACGAGGGTCTAACGGGTTTACCAAACGTGATATATGCGTTCCTTTCCCCGACGCTCCCCACCCTTCAAATACAACTATCACGCGCAGGCCTGCTTCACGAACCTTCTGTTGCAAGTACGTAAGCTTATCTTCCAGTGGGCGTAATTCTTCCTTATATTCTTTCTTTTCCATTCTCTGCTCGGGGTTGATGTCTGTTAGCATTTTGATTCCACCTTGTATTTTGAATTGGGCAAGTATATCATACTTCTAAGTTTTCGTCATACACGTTATAGAAATTTTTCTGAATAGTAGGTACAATAAAGAAAATAAGGACGGTGATGTTATGAAAATCAAGTTTGGTTTATATGGTAGTGGTTGGCGGTCAGAATTTTTTCTGCGAGTGGCGAAGCTACTCCCCGAACGCTTTGAAATTATCGGCGTTGTAACCCGAAACAAAGAAAAGGCGGCATTATTCAATCAAAATTTTGATGTCAAATGTTACGAAACGGCAGATGAATTATTGTCTGTGGCTACGCCCGATTTTATCGTTGTGTCTGTGAATGCTTCCGTAAATGTAGACGTTACCTTAAATTTGCTAAACAGAAACATTCCTGTATTGTTGGAAACTCCTCCAGCGGCAAATTTGGACGAACTTACCCGCTTTCATAAATCTTTGCCAGCAGGGGCAAAGGTTCAAATAGCCGAACAATATCCCTTCCAGCCCATGCATTTGGCGCGGTCTGCATTTTTAGAAACAGGCAAGCTTGGGCTTATCCAACATGCACAAGTTTCATTTACCCACGGATTCCATGCAATAGCATTAATTCGGCGATTTCTTGGCATAGGATTTGAAAATGCAGAAATAACGGCTACATCTTTTCCTGTAAGCGTGGTTTGTGGCTATACTCGCGAGGGCGAACCAACAAAAGAAACGATTGCGGAAAAAGCGCAAACGGTTGCCGTGCTGAAATTCGGGAACAAAACAGGGCTTCTTAATTTTGAAACAGACCAGCACCGTTCATGGGTTCGCTCTCCGATAATTCAAATTAAGGGG
>WQVV01000075.1 GCA_009785665.1 Defluviitaleaceae bacterium | reverse complement strand
GAGCTTGATAAAGCACGCGCAATTAAATCAACATACGAGCTAGGCGATATTGTAGAAATTGACGTAACCCCAAGCAATTTTGGCAGAATTGCAGCCCAAAATGCAAAACAAGTAGTAGTGCAAAAATTCCGCGAAGCAGAGCGCGAAATTTTGTACAATGAATATATTAGCAAAGAACATGAAGTTATAATTGCAATAGTGCAACGGCGCGACCGCCGCAATGTTATAGTAAGCCTTGGTAAGCTAGAGGCGGTAATTCAGCCAAGCGAACAAATACCACGCGAAGCATATCAATTCAACGACCGCATAAAAGTATATGTAACCGAAGTAAAACAGAACAATAAAGGCCCAATAGTAAATGTATCACGCACTTGCCCAGAACTTCTGCGCAAACTATTCGAGCAAGAAGTGCCAGAAATAAATGACGGCATTGTAGAAATAAAATCCGTGGCGCGTGAAGCAGGAAATCGTAGTAAAATCGCGGTTTACACAAAGCACCCCCATGTTGACCCAATCGGCTCATGCGTTGGGCAAAATGGTCAGCGCGTTAATATAATCAGTTCGGAGCTTAGAGGCGAAAAAATAGATATTATTCAGTGGAATGAAGACCCCGCAAAATATATCTCCCACGCGCTAAGTCCAAGTAAAGTTGTAAATGTGGCAATAAGCCCAACTGGGCAAGAAGCACGCGTGGTTGTTCCTGACCACCAACTTTCTCTTGCGATAGGAAAAGAAGGGCAAAACGCCCGCCTAGCCGCACGTTTAACAGGCTGGCGCATAGACATAAAAAGTGAATCGCAAGCACGCGGAACAGACTTCCTAATCTTCCCAGAACCAGAGAAATCACCCGAAGAAGAAGCCGCCGCCGCCGCAGAAATGGAAGCCGCATACGCAAACTTCTATGAAACACCAGAAGAAACAGCCGTAGCAGAACCCGAAGAAGAAAAAGAAACAGTAACCGAAGAACCAGCCGCCGCCGTAGAACCCGAAACAAAACCCGCTGAAGAACCAGCAACAGAATACGACGATGACTACTACGATGATGACGATTACTACGACGACGATGACTATTACGATGATGACGAATACTACGATGATGAATACTACGACGACGAGTACTACGACGATGAATACGACGAAGCCCCCGCCGCCGCGCCAACAAATGAAAAATAATCCTCAACGGCGTTGCACAGGTTGCCGCGAAATGAAAGACAAAAGCACACTAATAAGAGTAGCGGCAAACCCCAACGGTGAAGTTCAAATAGACCCCAGCGGTAAAGCGCATGGCAGAGGCGCGTACATCTGCCCAAACACGACCTGTCTTCAAAAAGCACAAAAATCAAAAGGGCTGGAGCGTTCATTAAAACGCAACATTCCCCCAGAAATATATGAGCATTTATCAACCTACGCCTAAGGTTTCGTAGCTAAGGAGCTTGATGTGAGTAATAAGGATATTGTCGGAAAGATGGGGGATTACGGTAGCACTAATCATAAGAGTTCCCTTGAAGATGCGGATGTATCCCGCTTGAAAAAAGAAATGAAAGGGGATACAACTGTGTCTCAAGAGCAAAATAAGCCTGCAAAAGCACCAGAAACAAAAGAAGTAAAACGTGAACGTCCTTTAGGGGAGGATGGCAAACCATTGCCACCACGCCCACGTCCTGTGGACGCAGACGGGAATCCTATCCCGCGCCGTCCAAGGCTAGACGCTGATGGTAAACCATTGCCGCCGCGTCCTCGTCCTGTGGACGAAAACGGGAATCCAATTCCGCGCCGCCCAAGGCTTGACGCTGATGGTAAACCATTGCCACCATGTCCTCGTCCAGTGGACGAAAACGGGAATCCTATTCCGCGCCGTCCAAGAGTTGATGCAAACGGCAATCCGTTGCCGCCGCGTCCTCGCCCAGTAGATGCAGACGGGAATCCTATTCCGCGCCGACCAAGGCTTGACGCAGACGGTAAACCATTACCGCCGCGTCCTCGTCCAGTGGACGCAGATGGAAATCCAATTCCACGCCGTCCAAGGCTTGACGCTGATGGTAAACCATTACCACCGCGCCCACGCCCAGAAGCGGTGTCCGAAGCAGCCCGTCCTGCTGGTGATTCTTCAACTACTCCCGTTGCGGATAAACCCGCAGCTTCAGCAGAAACTACTCCCGTCCCTCGCCCCGAAGGTCAACAGCGCGAATACCAAAATCGCGGTGGTCAAGGTCAAGGCGGTTATAATCGACCCCAAGGTCAACGCGGCGACAGGCCTCCGTATGACAGAAATCGCCCACAAGGTCAAGGCGGTGGCTATGGTAATCGTCCACAGGGTCAAGGTCAAGGTGGTTATGGTAATCGCCCACAAGGTCAAGGCGGCGGATATGGCAATCGTCCACAGGGTCAAGGTGGTTATGGCAATCGCCCGCAAGGTCAAGGCGGCGGCTATGGCAATCGTCCACAGGGTCAAGGTAGTTATGGTAATCGCCCACAAGGTCAAGGCCAAGGAGGTTACGGCAATCGCCCTCAAGGCGGTGGCCAAGGCGGATATGGCAATCGTCCACAAGGCGGCGGTCAAGGCGGATATGGTAATCGTCCACAAGGCGGAGGCCCTGGTCGTCCAGGCGGAGGATTCAGCGGCGGCGGCAGACCTGGTGGCGGTGCCCCTGGTCGTGGCGGTCAAGGTGGATTCGGTGCAGGTGGAGGTCGCAACGCGGAAGTCAAAAAAACCGAGCCAACCAAGGACGATAAGCGTCAACAATGGAATCGTATTCAACAAGCAAATTCAATCAGTAAGAAGGATAAAAAAGACAATTATAGCAAGGAAAATCGTCAAGGTCTGGACAGAGGCGGCAGAAGAAGCAAACCTGCAAAGCGCGTAATTGCGCCCCGCGTTCAGCCAACAGTAACAATGATAACCGTTGCACCAGAAATATCAGTGCGTCTATTAGCAGAAAAACTAATGCGTTCCAACGCCGACATTATCAAAGTGCTAATGAAACAAGGCATGATGGTAACGGCAAACCAGACAATAGACTTCGATACCGCAACAACAGTAGCCGAATCTTTTGGTGTAATCGTGGACGAATACGTTGAAGTGGACGTATTCGAGGAGGCATTCTCCGCAACCCCCGACACCGAAGAATCACTATTACCACGCCCACCAGTAGTGGTTGTAATGGGCCACGTTGACCACGGAAAAACTTCCTTGCTCGACGTAATCCGTAACGCAAATGTTCAGCAGTCTGAATCGGGCGGAATCACACAGCATATCGGCGCGTACAGCGTTCGTTTGAAATCCAACGAAAATAAACGCATCACCTTCCTAGATACTCCAGGGCATGAAGCGTTCACAGCAATGCGTTTGCGCGGCGCGCAAGTAACAGATATTGCAATTCTAGTAGTAGCGGCAGATGACGGCGTAATGCCACAAACCGTGGAAGCAATAAACCACGCCAAAGCCGCTGATGTTGATATAATCGTGGCAATAACCATGATGGATAAACCCGACGCAAACCCCGACAAAGTAAAACAACAACTAACCGAAAAAGGCCTACAACCAGAAGACTGGGGCGGTCAAACAATAACAGTACCAGTATCCGCACGCGAAAAAACAGGAATAGACCAGCTATTAGAGATGGTGCTACTAGCGGCAGAAATGAAAGAACTCCGCGCCAACCCCAACAAACCAGCTCGCGGAAGCATTATCGAAGCAAAACTGGATAAAGGTCGTGGCCCTGTAGCAACAGTTCTAGTTCAAGAAGGCACGCTAAAAGTTGGCGACCCAGTTGTAGCAGGAGCTTCTCACGGAAAAGTTCGCGCAATGGTTGACAGCCGTGGGCGTAGCGTAACAGAAGCAGGGCCTTCAATGCCCGTGGAAATCATTGGTTTGCATGATGTTCCCACTACAGGTGATATTCTATACGCCGCAACCAGCGACAAACAAGCCCGTCAACTATCCGAAACAGTGGTAGCAAAAGGTCGCGAAAGCATGATTAAATCAAACCAAACCAAAGTTTCCCTAGAAGACCTGTTCAACCAAATTCAAGCAGGTCAAGTTAAAGACCTAAATATTGTAGTAAAAGCCGACGTTCAAGGCTCTGTAGAAGCACTACGCGGAAGCCTAGAAAAACTAACCAACAACGAAGTAAGAGTACGAATAATCCACTCTGGCGTGGGCGCGATAACCGAATCCGACGTAAAACTAGCTTCCGCATCTAACGCAATAATCCTAGGCTTCAACGTCCGTCCAGAACCTTTGGCAAAATCCACAATCGAAACCGAAAACGTAGACGTAAGAATGTACAGCGTAATCTACTCTGCAATAGACGATATAGAAGCCGCTATGAAAGGTATGCTAGACCCAGAGTTCGTCGAGAAAATCCTAGGTCACGCAGAAATTCGCCAAATCTTCAAGGCCTCTGGAATAGGCACAATAGGCGGCAGCCACGTAACAGAGGGCAAAATAACTCGCAACGCCCAAGTACGCATAGTACGTGACGGCAGAGTAATCTACGACGGCCACCTAGACACCCTACGCCGCTTCAAAGACGACGTAAAAGAAGTAGCCACAGGCTACGAATGCGGAATGCTATTCCGCAACTACAACGACATAAAAGAGGGCGACAAGGTAGAGGCTTACGCAATGGAAGAAGTTCCGAGATAAAAGAATAAAAAAGAAAGACCTTGGGGGAGAACCTTTTGTAAAACAAAAGGTTCTCCCCCAAACCCCCTCTCCAAAAAATTTTAACATTTGCGCCTTTACATGAGTGGAAATCTAAAAAACATAAAGTCTACGTACATAAACCATTTGTCGCGAGCTTTGTATATTGCGTTGTTTCGCGCTTGCGCTAAATCGCTTGTCCATTTTGTTTCGCGTATGTTCTAGCTAAATTCATTGGTAACTTGCCCATGTTTATAGTTCTCCGAAATTTCACAGAACAGTGCGTTATAGAAATCAACAGCGGCTTCTTGCCTAATGTTGGCGATTTCCTTTGCGCGGGTTGTGTGGAAGGAATCGTAGACTTTTTTTAGTTTGTAGTTGTATTCTTGGAAGAATGACGAAACTTCCGCGCCACCGCCGTCTGTTATGATATTGTTGTTTTCGTCTATTACATACAAAGGTTGGTCAACTTGCCCGCTGTAGATTAGGCTTCT
Source organism: Defluviitaleaceae bacterium (assembly GCA_009785665.1). Lineage (GTDB taxonomy): Bacteria > Bacillota > Clostridia > Lachnospirales > WQUN01 > WQVC01. The sequence continues at coordinate 7,411 of WQVV01000075.1, read as the reverse complement.
TGCTACGCCTATCGCGCCGCACGCGTCAAGTTTATCGGCATCGAATAGAATTTTCGCTTCTAAACTTTGCGGGGCGTTGCCGCCTCTGAATCTGTGGGCTACTATGCATTCTTTTACATGCTGGGCTTTTTGTTCTTCCCAGCCGCGAGCGGTTAAGAAATCATATGCCATATCTCCGCCAACTTTTGCATGACAAATGTTTTCTAGGTCTGCAAATTGTTTTTCTCGCCCAATGTCGTGAAGCAAACATGCCGCAATAAGCACGTCTGAATCCACTGCGTTTTCGTGATTACTTATATCAATCGCGGCATTAAGCACCCTGTACACATGGTTTTTATCATGCGCAGAATCCTGCATGTGGCTTAGCATACAATTTTCGATTGCGTTATATTCTGTCTCCGTCATGGCTTTTCTCCTAATCTATCCTAATCATGTTTTGTTTTGAATCGCCCAACCAAAGCGCGAAGCGCGCCAGCCTGTTCGGAAAGTTGATAGCAAACAGATGCGTTAGTTCCTATTGAAGCGGAGTTATCGGAAGTGCCAATATAGAGGGACTCGATGCGATTTTGAATAATGCTGATACCCTCGGCTTGGCTTTGAGCGACTTCGGCAATGTTGGCTATTACGCCTGTAACGCCGCCTATTGTTTCTACTATGTTTTGCAGGGCTTCGGCGGTGTGGTTGGATTTTTTTACGCCAACATCTACGCGGGCTAGAGTCTTTTTAATCATTTTGGCGGTGTCTTGTGCGGCGGTGGCACTGCGACCAGCTAGGTTGCGAACTTCTTCGGCCACCACGGCAAAACCTTTTCCGTGCTCCCCAGCGCGAGCGGCTTCAACGGAGGCGTTAAGCGCGAGTAGGTTTGTTTGGAAGGCAATGCTTTCGATTATATCCACGACTTCTGCGATTTCGGTGGAAGATTTTTTGATTTCCTCCATAGCGTCGGACATGTCTTGCATATGCTCTACGCCTGTGTTTGCGGCTTCCTGAACTTTTTCGGAAAGCACATTTGCGGCTTGAGTTTCTTCCGCGCTTTTGCGGGTTTTTTCGTTCAAGTTGGCTATGGCTTGGGTAACTTCGCCCATAGATGCGGTCTGGCTTTCAAAGCTTGCAGAAATTTCATTGGTGGCAACCGCAATTTGTTCAACGCCCGCTTCCACTTCCAGCGAAGCCATTTGAATTTCATTTATAAGCGAGCTAACCGATTCTGTAATCATTCCAAGTGAATCCTTAATAGAGCCAAAATCACCTTTAAAATCTTGCGTAATTGACACATTAAAATTGTTATTCGCAATCTCGTGCAGAATCTCTGTGATTTCATTTACATAGCTTTGTATTGTGTCGGTTGCTTTTTGTACGACGGCCTCTACTGCGTCTTGTTCTTCTGCAATATCGGCAAATTCTTTCACAAACTCGCTTTTGGGAATTACCAAGGCAAGATTCCCTTTTTCAAAGGCGGCGATTATATTAGCCGTAAGAACTTTTGTGCGGTCGTGAAGATACTCGTTGCGCCTTTCGTTAAGGCGTTGCATTCTTTTTATGCGTGTTAGGTTTGTTAGAATTAGCATCGCGCCTTCTACTTTTCCATCAACCAGAAATGGAATTGCATTCATTTCAAAGTCGTAGGTTTTGCCCTGCAACACTGGTTGGACGGCAGAAGGTTCGTCCAACTGCGTCACGCCATCACGAAACGCCGCAATACATGCGGGTGTTCCCACAATATCAAAATTAACAAAATCGTTTACGTGCTTGCCAAATGGTTCTGTTTTGGCAAGTTCGCAAATTGTTCTGTTGGCGTAAGTGATTTTTTGGTGTCTATCAATAACGATAATTGACTCGGTAATCAGCTCGAAGAACTCTCGAAACTCGTTGATGATATTGTTTGTGCTGTCCAAAATTTGCGCAAACGACCCTTTTAAACGATTATCCTCCAGCCGATACAGAAGATTGCCACGTTGCAAAGATGTTTCTGCCTTAGTGAAATTATCACTAAGGGTATTCATACTGCCAACAACTTCTCTAAATGCCGCTGTAACTTGCCCAATCTCATCATTTCCCCTAGCTTGCAAATTTACTCGCGTATCGCCCTCGGCAATGCTATTGGCGACATCAGCCAAGCCACTCAACGGACGCAAAGCCCGCGTAATCACAACAATCAACAAAATCCCAGCCAAAATAACCCCGCCAACGGTAGGCAACATATCAAGAAAAATTGCTAAAGCAACACCATCAACCGCGTCTGCGTCGAAGAAATTAACAATAGCCCAGTCCAACGAAGGGTACAACGAAACATAAGCCAACTTATCAATTCCAGTAATGGCAGAGTTATGCGCAAACATAGTGTTAAGCGGAATATGCCCATGCGCTTCCACAACGCCTAAATCCCCAACAGTGCGCCCAGTATAAAGCGGTCGCGTAGAGAAAAATATCACGTCATTTCTATCTGCAACATTAATAAAGCTATCATATCCATGGATATATGTATCCAAAAAATATGAAAACACTCTAGCACTACCAACAATAGCCGCCATACCAACAAAACGCCCATCATCCATAATAGGCTGTGAAAACAAAAACTGAAACTCCTGAGAACTTTCATTCCAAACAGCCGAAGACACTCCAGATTCTCCAGCCCGTGCCAGCACAACATTATTAACAAATTCCACCGCCAGCGGATTAACAACGTCTCCATTAGGATTAGCCGCCAACACCAAGTTCATATGCGCGTCAAACACCAAAAAATTATTATAAATCCAGCCATCATCAACCCAAAGATTAACACTATTAAAAAACGCAGTAAGCTGCGCGCCAACAACATCAACATTGCCACCTTGCACGGCTTCGTGCATACTGGGCATTTCCGCAACCACAGTCAAAGTTTGCATAGTATTAATCCGCGCCATTTCAAACACCCGCACGGCTTCACGCGCACTCGTTTCCAGCCGCACATGCAAACTTTCAAAAATCACAGCTTGATTCCGCATAGCCCGAAACGCCGAAACAAACACCGTAACAACAAAAACAACAACAACCATAATAATAACAAACTTAGCCTTAATAGTTAAATTACCACGCATTTTTTACGCCCTCTCTTGAGTGAAAAGATTAAACATTTAAAGATTAAGACCTTGGGGGAAAGGAACTTGTGAACAAGTTCCTCTCCCCCAAACCCCCTCTCCTCAAAACTTTATAATTGCAGGCTGTACATGAGTGGGCAGTTCTTAGGTTGCCACTCATTGACAGGCGCAAAATAAAAAGTTTTTTTGAAGGGGGGGGTTGGGGGGAAACTTTTTCTTCAGAAAAAGTTTCCCCCCAAGGTCTTAATCTTAGATTAGAGGGAATTATACCCTACATAATTTATTTGTACAACAAGGAATCTTATACAAATATGTCCCATATATTTACAACGGAGGTGTGTTATGAATATGGAAAAATTTAAATTGAACAATGGCTTGAAAATTGCTGTTGTCTATGGCTCGGTTTTTTTGGGAGCAGGGTTTGCTTCTGGACGCGAGTTGATTCAGTATTTTGTTGGCTTTGGTCGGATTGGTATGTGGGGGCTTATTGTTTCGGGAATTTTGTTTGCCCTTACGGGGTGGGCAGTGCTTTCCATTTGTCGGCGGGAAAGGCTGGACAGTTATTCTGGGCTTATGAAGTATTTGCTTGGTGCAAGGCTTGGGCCTATTATGGAAGGCGTTGTTGCCGCGTTTCTGTTTTGTTTGTTTGTTGCTATGATTGCTGGTGGTGGGGCTACGGCCTATCAAGCGTTTTATTTGCCGTTTACGTTGGGTGCGGTGCTTGTTGGGTTGTTGGTTTTTTCTGTGCTTTGCTTTGGGCTTGAGGGCATTATAAAGGTAAATCTTTTTCTCGCGCCGTTTATGTTGATTGGTGGCATATTTATTGGGATTTATAGCTTTATGGCATATACCGCACCTGCGTTTGCTTCCTTTGTTGGTGGACGGTTTGGGCTGGCTTGGTTGCTTTCGGCTGTGGTTTATAGCTCTTATAACTTGGTTACGGGTGTGCCTGTTCTTGCCGCAACTTCTAAGCTTGCTGAAACTAAACGCCATGCGAAGGTTGGCGGCTTGCTGGGTGGCGGAGTTATTACCATTTTAGGGCTGGCTATGTCGTTACCACTTTTCCTTTACTACGCTGACATTATTAATTTGGAAATCCCGTTCCTACATATCGCGTCTGATTATGGCCGTATCTTTAGTATGATTTATCTTGGTGTGCTTATTTCCGCATTGCTAACAACCGCCGCCTGTAATGCTTTTGCTGTTTTGCAATGGCTAGAGGGGCGCGGTTATAAAAATAAGGTCAAGGTTGCCGCGATTCTTTGTGTGCTGGGCGTGCTTGCCGCTCATATTGGATTCTCTAATATCGTTATTTTTGTTTATCCCATTTTTGGCTTTGTTGGGTTGTTTAAAATTATCGTGATTCTTTTTTCCGCTGTTTATAAAAAGAAAGCGGCATAGGCGGCAGCGGCACAGCCGCATTTCGCCGATTACATGTATTGGCAAGCCGCGCATACATCACGAAGCCGTGAACAATTTCCTAGTCAACAAAAAAAGCCACGTCATTGATGCGATTAGACGTGGCTTTTTTGTTGCCTAGGAAACTGTATCTGGCTTCGAGACGTATGCGTTAGCTTGTTATGCATGTCATCGGCGAAAAGCGGCTATGCCGCCTGTGCCGCCTATTCGTATTCTCTTACTATGCCCTTTGCTTTTTCGGCTATTCTTTGCGCCTTTACGCATAGTTCTGCGGCTTTGAATGCGTGGGCTTGAGTCATTGCGTTTTCTGTGCGGTTTAGGCAGTCTAGTATTAGTTGTCCGAAGTAGGGGTGACCTACTTGGTCTTGGCAGTCGATATACTCTTCGGTTTTGTTGTTTGCTAGGAATAGATGACCACCGCGTTTATTTCGGGCTATGTCTACGTATTTGCGAAGTTCAATGTAACCGTCGGTGCCCAGAATGAAGGTGCGACCGTCGCCCCATGTACAAAGACCATCGGGAGTGAACCAGTCTACGCGAAAATAGCCTGTCGCGCCGTTGTCGGCTTTTAGAGTGCAATCGCCGAAATCGTCAAGCCCTAGGGTGTTTGGATTGTTGTAGTTTTCTACTTGCGCGGCTACTATTTCTGCGTCTTTCGCGCCTGTGTAGTACAGGAATTGTTCGATTTGATGACTGCCTATGTCGCATAGGATTCCGCCGTACTGCTCGCGCTTGAAAAACCACGGTGGTCGCCAGCTTACGCCTGCGCGGTGAGGCCCCATTCCCATAGTTTGAACTACGCGCCCGATTGCGCCTTCTTCGATTAACTGCCCTGCGTATACGGCAGCTTCAACATGCAGACGCTCGGAGTAGTAGACGGCGTATTTTTTGCCTGTTTTCTCTACCATTGCTTTGGCTTCTTCTAGTTGCTTTAGCGTGGTTAGAGGGGCTTTGTCGGTGAAGTAATCCTTCCCTGCCGCCATTGCGCGTAGTCCAAGCGCGCAACGCTCGGAGGGGATATTCGCGCTGGTTACTAGCTTAACCTCTGCATCTTGGAAAACTTCCTCTTCTGAACGCGCCGCCTTCGCGCTTGGGTATTTTGCCAAGTAGTCGGCAAGCTTTTTGGGGTCGGGGTCGTAAATCCATTTTAGGGTTGCGCCTGCTTCAATTAGCCCGTTGCATTGCCCGCCGATATGTCCGTGGTCTAGCCCTATTGCCGCGAATACAAATTCCCCCTGCTTTACTACGGGGTTGGGCTTGCCTTTTGGCGCGTAATTCATTCCGCTTGACATAGAATCTGGCATTTAGTTTCCTCCCTTATTTGAAGTTGCCTAGGGTGATTTCGTTATCGCCTAGGGTTTCGGTGGATTTTGTCTTTTTGTTAAAACGTGTTGCGTTTTTTAAAATGCCGTCGAAGGTGTAGAACTCATCGTCTTTGGATAGTGGCAACGAAACTGTTTGTTTCAGACAGCCCGCTTTGTAAATTGCGGTGATTAGTTCTACGGTTTTTCTGCCGTCAACGCCTGTTATTAGCGGGCGGGTTTTTGTTTCTACTGCCGCTAAAACATTGTCTATTTGCCCGTCGAAGCCTTCATATTCGCGGGTTGGTAGGGCGTTGTATTTGTCGGTGATTTCTTTTTCTAGCTCGGCGTTAGTTTCGCCAAAGCCGTTTGGTTTGGATTTTTCTGCCGCTACACTGAATGGCGCGGCTATTTTTGCGTTCTCGCATTGCAACACAATACTTTGCGTTCCGCCGTGGTGAACCACCGAACTTGTTACTTCGGCTAACGCGCCGTTGGCGTATTTCAAGATTGCAAAAGAAAGGTCTTCCACTTCCGAGTTATCATGCATTACATTAGAAAGAACTGCGGTTACTTCGGCGGGAAGTTCTCCTTGAATCCAGTTAATCATGTCAATTTGGTGAACTGCATGATTAAGCGTTGGGCCACCGCCTTCTTTTTCCCAAGTTCCGCGCCACCATAAATCGTAGTAACAATGACCGCGCCACCATAACGAATCCACATGGGCGCAACGCACTTTGCCCGCAATTCCAGTATCGGCAAGCTGTTTCAATTTGCTTATCATGTTAAGGAAACGATTCTGCGCCCCGCACGAAAGAATCACGTTGTTGCGCTTTTCTGCCTCTAGCATTTCGTCGCATTCTGCTAGACAAGTTGCCATTGGTTTTTCTACAAGCACGTTAAGCCCCTTGTTCATGCAATTAATCGCGATACTAGCATGAACATATGGCGGCGTACAATTGGAAACCAAATGAATATCCATATCAGCGTCCAGCATTTCTTCATGTGATGCAAAAATCACCGCGTCGGACAGCCCGAAACGCTCCTTAATTGCCTCCGCCTTCTCTGGAAAAATATCCACCAAGGCCACAATTTTGCACCTGCTCGAAAATTTTAAATAACTACCAACATGCGCCCCCGCGATGTTTCCGCACCCTACAATTGCCACATTAACCATGACTTTCCTCCTCTTATAGGCGTTTCGATTTGAAATGGGCTGAAGGACGAGTCAATTCTGCGAACGCTACAGAATTGACAACAGACGAAGCACAATTTCAAACGAAATCGCTTTATACTTTTTTCATCCTCAAAACAGCGAAAAAAGTACGAATATGAATATGATTGGAAGTTTATTCTAACATTCCTCTTGGAAAAATAAAACCCCTGCAATCATCTGATTGCAAGGGTTTTTACATATGGCATAATGTCAATGTTTCCGTTTTCAGATTATAAAGAAAGAACCACAGGTAGCTTCACTACAAAGGCCTTTTTCATAAAAAAGCGGGCAAAGAACGCCCGCATAGAAAAGCAAAAGCCGATAGCTCACGTTTCGCTATCGGCTTTTTGTTAGAGATATGATAAAATACGAACCATGAAAACAGAGAGAAAATACAG
>WQVV01000074.1 GCA_009785665.1 Defluviitaleaceae bacterium | reverse complement strand
CGAGTAACCCCTGTTATTAGCTTAAACTCGCTATCTTTCAATTTTTCTATTTTTTCGTATGCGTTCATTTTTCTCACCCTGCTCCATTTTACCAAACTTTACGGTTGTCGGACAGGTCTAATAACGCGTGTTTTTGCTCCATTATTTCTTTGGTGAAATTTTGGATAAATATGTTGGCTTGATATTTTCCACTTGATAGCTTATCCAAGAAACCGTATTCTTCCAAATGCGTAACTTCGTCCTCTATGAATGCGGCAGATACTCCTATTGCTTCCGCTATTTCGGGAATGGTTCGCGCTTGCCAATATGTGGCATACATTATATTTTGCGCGATTAGTTTTGCTAAATAATGTTCGGTGCTTTTGCCGTTAGGCGCGGGATTTCCGCTGTGCGATAGGCTTGTCAAACGGATTGGGCTTAGGTCAAGATTGGTTTGTGGATTCATTTCTAGTCCTCCCTTTAATTGGTTTTTTGCCTCGTGTAAATGCCATTTGATTGTCCCCGTCGGAAGATTTAGGCGTTTTGCTATTTCGCTCTGCTTTAGTCTGTCGAAATAAAACATTACCACCACTTCCCTCCGAGTTTTACCCAAGAAGGAAACTTGCCGCCGTAGCTGACGATATATTTCGTCTTTCTCAATAGACAATGTAAAATCATCTGCCGCCGCGATATTCACATTATCCAAGGAAACATATCGCCCGCGTACTTCCTCGTCCACGAATCGAGCGTATACATTTTGCGCGATTCTGTATACATAACCATCAAGGTTAAACACTTCGTCAGCTTTCAACAACGATGTGTACACCTCAAAAGTTATCCTCGACGCAAGTTCAGACGCTCTATCTGTGTCGTATGTTTTTGTTAGCGCGAATCCAAAAATTTTTTCCATGTACAACGTAATCACTTCATTTGCACGGGTTTTGTCCATTAGGGCCTCCCACTTGGGTTTTAGGGCTTTCAAATATACGGAATGCCGAAAACATTTACCGACGACGAGCTAAGTCTGCGGGCTTTTACGCAGACTTGAGCGACAGAGGAGGTTAATGTTTTTGCACTTCCGTATATATAGTGCAGAGTTTTAAAAAAAGGTTGGCAACTTTTATTTCCAATTCGTAAGCGTCAATTCCACCCCTTTAATGTAACCCCACAAAAAAGTGGGGTCAAGGTAGTTTAGTTCTTTCCCAAATCAGTTGAAGGAACGCCTTTTGAAAAAGCACAACAAACTATAAAAGCCAATAGCCTGTTTCATTTTGGCTATTGGCTTTTTCTTTTAATACGACTTTGCTTTTTTAATCGCCCATTCGTTCAGCTATTGCCTTTGTTGGGTGAACTGTTCCATGTGGGTGATGTGGTGGCGCGTATATTGAATAAAGTTTCATTGGGCCTGTGCCTACGTTTGTGATGTTATGCCATGTTCCCGCAGGTACAAAAATTGCGGAATCTTTGAAAACTGTCTGCCTATAATTTAAATGTTTTTGTGAATCGCCCATTTGTACTAGACCTTGCCCTTCTTCTAGGCGCAGGAATTGGTCGGTGTCGTGATGCATTTCCAAGCCTATATCGCTACCAGGTGGAATTGTCATTAGCGTTAGCTGAAGATTTCGCCCCGTCCAAAGTGCTTGGCGGTATTGGTTATTGTCCAAAGTTGCCGACTCAATATTTACAACGAAAGGAGCAGGGCCATAGTCCACGAAAGGCGCAGGAGGACGAAGCACAGGCGGAGAAGGAACGACAACTGGAATGGGAACTGGACGAATAATCGGGCGTGGCGGTAGCGGTGGCGGAATGGGAACTGGACGCGCAGGGTGTGGTCTAGGGTGCGGCGGATGCGGGTGTGGTCGCGGTGTTGGGTGTGGCGGATGTGGCGGATGAGGGTGCGGTGTTGGGTGTGGCGGGTGCGGTGGATGAGGACGTGGTGTTGGATGCGGCGGATGGGGAGGGTGTGGACGCGGTACTGGGTGTGGCGGATGCGGAGGATGTGGGCGTGGCGTTGGGTGTGGCATAGGATTTGGAACGGGGCGTGGTGGTGGGTGATGGGGTTGCCCTGGGCGAGCAGGCGGCATAGACGAAGGATTTCGGCGTGGTTCTTGTTGCATAAACATAAAAACATGCCTCCAATGAATAAGCTTTTGCTTACATCATATGGAGGCATGGCTAATTTTGTGTTTACAAACCTAAACTTTGAAGCAAAGGAACAATAATTCGGTATGCAAGCCTAAGCAGAACGAATACAATCAGCGGCGAGAAGTCTAAAACCATTCCAGGCCCACCCAGAGGCGAACGGCTTACAAGTGTTCTTACGGGTGCAAGAACTGGTTCTGTAAGCGCGAACAGCAATTCCAAAAATTTATTATTTCTGTTTATGGGAAGCCATGAAAGAATAATGCGGGCAAAAAGCATCACGTAAAGCACTATGAAAAATATGCTTACGGCACTCGACAAGGGTTGGTTCATACCCTACTACCTATCGGAAGAGACTTTGGATAAGAACCCACTGTCAAAAGACGATTCATCGCGCATATTTGCATTAGACCTAACACGGTGGTTTGGCGGAGAAACGGTAATGATTTCGTTGTTCACACGGGTGATTGCGCCATCAAGAGTGTCGCAACTTCCACACAGGTAGTCGGCTATGCGTTGTGCTTCGTTCTTTTCCACATCGGTTAAATCGACGATGCACATTCTGCCGCTACGAACCATACTACCTATTTGAACAGCGTCTTCTATAGTTTGTGGGTACGAAATAATAGTTTCAGAAGCTTTTGTAGAAACTCCTGTGTTACCACCCGTAAACCCATAAACATTGTCCTTTTGACCAGAGCTTTTGGTGTTGCTGTAAGCCGCGGCTAAAGAACTTTTTGACCCATTGCTTCTACTACGATTATCGCGCTGGCTACGGTTGTCACGTTGAGAATAACGCGCCTGAGCAGGCTCGGGTTCGTCGTAATAATCGTCATCGTCGTCATATTCGTTATCATAGTAATAGCCGTCATCGTAGTCGTCGTCGTAATCTCCTGCACCTGGGGCTATCATTCTGTTTGCTAATGTATCTTTGAGCTTTTTAAAAATACCTGACATGTAAAAACCCTCCCTGTTCAAAAATCGCTGCTATTTATATGAACGCTCTCCGAAGAGTGCAGTACCTATTCTAATTGCGTTTGAGCCAGAAGAAATAGCGGCGGTGAAATCACCAGACATTCCCATTGATAATGTGAAGTTTGTCCTATGCTTATTATGAAGAAAAATATAGCAATTGTCAACAAATAAATTTCTCATTTTGCTGAATAAACCGACGTTCTGTTCGGGTTTTTCTGCAAATGGAGCCACGCACATCAGTCCCGAGAACTCTAAATTGTGCATATTTGCTAGATTTTTAACAAAATCGTGAACTTCACTTGGCGAAACACCAAATTTATTTATTTCACCAGAGATATTAACTTCTGTTAATATCTTGACTTTTCTGTTCATATGTTCGGCTCGCTTGTTAATTTCTTCTGCCAGTGACAATGAATCTACGGAGTGAATAAGGTCAACTTTATCCACGATAAACTTTACCTTATTCCTCTGCAAGTGACCTAAAAAATGCCAAGTGGGGCGCGGCTCAAAATTCTTTAAAGCTTCATACTTTGGTAAAAACTCTTGAACTTTATTTTCACCAAGGTCAGTCACACCCGCTAATAATAGTTCTTTTATTTGCGGTATGTCAACTGTTTTTGTTACGCCTATTAATTTAATTTCGCTTGGGTCGCGCCCCGATTTTTTTGCAGACTCTTCAATTTGACGGCGAACAGCCGCAACATTTTCTTTTATGCTCATTAACGCACCACCTGCCCTTGTCGCACCATTGAAGCATCTGCCACGATGTTTTCAAACTGCCGTATATTTGGATTTCTTGCAGGGTTAAGCAAAATTTGCGGGTTAAGCAGAGACTCACCATCAAGGTCTACCTCGCGGAAATCCGCATAGTTTAATGTCGTGGTATAAACCCCGTACTTGCTGACAATATCCATATCCGACACGGTATGATTCGTGTGTACATTCTGGTCAAAAGGCAGAAGCATATCGTTGGTGAAAAGCGATACCATATCTTCAAGTATATATGCGTGAGTGCCTCTTCTTTCGTGTATTTCGACGCGAATTGGCTGTATTCCCCCGTCGTCGCGAAGGCGAATAAGATAGTAATTTTCATCATCTTCGCTATCATGAACATGCGTGAGCGGGATTCGGAAAAGCCTGCGCCTTGCAATAGCAGTAGATGGAACTATGAACCCGTTTTGAACACTATCCGCTAGGCGGATATTTACGTTTCGTTGTTCCATAAAGTCAATTACGTTTCCTGTGCTTCTGAATATGACAAAATGATAGTTTGGCAAATAAGTGTCAAAACGATGGATTCGCATTGTTATCGGTTCAAACTGCCCCGTAGCTATATTTTCTAAGAAAATTGTACGATACGTATTTGTGGCAAAACCAATCGTCATCTCCGCAGGCATCCAAGTGGCTACAAACCATGTGTTGCCCACGATTTTAAAGATTTCGTCGCCTTCTTGAACTTCGCGTCCAGGCATAGATACATCGCGGTCTAGCGTCATTACAATTTGTTCACGGCTTAGATTGGGCATGTCCAATGGATTGAAGTTTTCCAGATTTTCAAAACCATCTATGAAGGGGGACATAATTCCGCCTCGTTCTGCGTAAATATTGCTTAGGCTCATGTCCATTTGTGCATCTATAAGCTCGTTTTGACGGTTTAAATCGCCGCGTATTGCCACGGATTCGTTAAAAATTAGGTCATTGCGGTTTTCGATTGTTGCGTAACTGTATCCAACAGAGCATAAATATCCGTTAAATTTGATTGCATATGCAGATGCATATTTCTTTCAACGCGGTTGCGCACATTTGTGTTTAAGCGTTGAACAGCGGGGTCAGACTGCGTAAAATGGCGCATGTCGTGTACGTTGAATACCTCTCGTTGCAATTGCCCTCTTTCATGCTCGTGCCTTTCAACAGCGTCTACATCAAGAATGTTTGCCACAACAGCACCTTCACGCACGCGCTCAAAATCATGCACCGCAAATACTAGCCGACCGTCCATGTCTGCATAATGCACAGTTTCATACCTAATTATCATACCAGGTATGGAGTTTGGCATTTCCATATTCTGTAGCCGCAATACTACGATGTCAATATTTTCTGCGAAAAACCCTTGCGCTCGCAAAACCATGTACACCACAACAAACCCAAAAAATAGCGCGACTACCATAGACGCAGAAGGTGTCATTGCGCGCCGCCTAGAAATGCGAAGCCGTTGCTTGCCGCCCTCACCGTTTCTGCGATTCCCGTTCCCGTTTCCATCTGATGGAGGACGGCGGCGCGGTGGCGCATTACGCTGCTGTGGCGGCTGCCCCCGCGACGGCGGCGGACGACGCTGTGCGCGGCGAGGAGGTTCAGGAGGTTCGCCACGTTGCTCGTAACGGTCGCGATACTGCGGCGGTCTTTGATAGCCAGGTGGTGGTCTTCTTCTTTCTGCCATATTCTCACCACACTTTCGTAAAGTAATGTTATACAAGTTACCAAGAATTGTCAATATATTCACGAGTCGAAAGTGAACTTCTTTCGTTTCACGAGTATATCGTCAAATGTTGCGAAAAATTAACAAAATCCTCAGTTGTGACAAATTTATTAATTGAATATTAAATTTCGAGGGTGTGTTCTTTTTGATTATAGCAGTATTGGTAGTTTTATTCAATGTTTTTTTGTTAATATTTCCGCAAATTGTCTTAACAGCCGCAAGAGATGGCTTGCTCTTGTGGTTCAACAATGTTTTGCCCTCGCTTCTACCATTTATGATTGCATCAAACATGTTGATTTCTTTGGGCTTTGCAAAATTTTTAGGTGACTTGCTTTCTCCCGTTATGCAAAAAATTTTTAGATTGCCTGGTGCGGCGGGGTTTGGGCTTGTTACTGGCCTAACATCTGGCTATCCTATGGGCGCGAAAGCCGTTGCAGATTTAAAAAACTCAGGCGAACTAACCACGCAAGAAGCCCAACATTTACTAGCTTTTTGCAATAATGCTGGGCCTGTTTTTATTTTGGGTGTGGTGGGCGTTGGTATGTTTGGAAGTACGCAGGTTGGATATGTATTATGGGCGGCGCATATTTTCGCGGCTTTATTTTTGGGTATACTTCTAAGTATTAAATCTGTTAAGAAAGAGATTGTTTTTGTTCCTGTGAAAGAAAATCTTATTAAATATCGAAAAAACAGACGCTCGAACATGCATTCCGTGGGGAAGATTCTTGGAGATGCAGTAAAAAACGCCATGGAATCCATGGCGATTATTGGTGGGCTTATAATTTTTTTTAGTGTTACAGTTGCCGTTTTGGAAACAATTTCCCAAGAAATAATTGGCGAAGGCATTTTGTTAGGAATTTTCGCTGGGCTTGTGGAAGTCACTGGCGGAGCGCGTAGGCTTGCCGCCCTTGAACCTTCAATTTTAACGCTTGCTTCCGTTGCTTTTGTGCTTGCCTTTGGTGGGTTTTCTGTTCACGCGCAAACTTTTCATTTTACTACGGGAACTGGTATTAAAAATGGTTCGTATCTTCTTGCAAAAATTTTGCATGGCGCGTTGGCGGCGGTGTTTACGATTCTTCTGTGGTGGGTTCTGCGGGCTTTCTGAAAACTTTTGTGCCAATCAACACGCATACACCTGCAATTAACATCAGCACGCTGATAAACTGCGACGTTGACAAATTAAAGATGAATCCGCGAACTTCATCTCCACGCAGAAATTCAAGGAAGAATCGCACCACTGCATATGACATTACATACATGCAAATTATATGCACAGGGCATCGAGGTTTTCTCGTGAATAACCACACTGCCGCGAAAATTACCAAGTTTGCGGCGGCTTCATATAATTGCACGGGAAGCAGATTTATATTATTAGGCGCGGTTGGCGCACGCGTGAAGGCCACGCCAAGCATTTCATGCGCAATGCCGTAACAGCATCCTGCCAAAAAGCATCCAACCCGCATAATAGCGTGCGCAAACGGAAAAACAGGAACAGCAAGCGCGATAACATCGGACAGGCTTCGCTTAATAACCTTCGCATAAATAGGCGTGGCAATAACCGCGCCAATCAACCCGCCATAAAAAACCATTCCCCCAAACATATGCCGCAAAAACATAAAAATAGAAATATCTTCCCTGCGTTCCCACAAAAAAGGAAACCGCAAAATCGCATTAAGCACCGACGAGCCAATCAAAAGCCCCGCGCCCAGAACAAGTATGCCTAAAAGCACATCATTATAGGTTAGCCCATACCTTTTAGCACGCAGATTAGCCAGACCCGACGCAGCAAACACCGCGATAATTCCCATAACAGAGAACAAGTAATAAGTTCTACCAAAAATTTCAAAAGAAGGAAACATACACACCTCGTTTTGGATTTGCGCAGGAGATAAGACCTTGGAGATGCTGTCCCCAATGGCGCAACGGGCGCAAGAGAACGCTTCCCGCGCCAACACCCCTGCAAGGAAGCGCGCTCCCTTGACCCTGCTTTTTTGTAGTTTGCATATAAATGGAAGTAGCTTAAAAATCCGTCATGTGTGTTTTGCAAACCGTATGGCGGATTTTTAATTGTCAACCGCTTCATTTTTAATTCCATTATAATCGCACGCAAGGTAATTGCCAACTTTTTTTCATAAGTGTCCACGGAAATCAATTTTCGGATTAGGAGAAAAGGGAATCAAGTTAGCAGGGTCAATTAGGCATACTGTTAGAAAAAGGTCATTTGTTAGTTATAACGTTTTTTTGGTTAGGGCGTGTTGCCACTACGGAAATGGCAACACGCCCTAATTTGAAAACTGATTTCCGTACTCAAATTAGAACACAACTTGACAAAAAAGTTAGTCTCTGCTAACATAATAAAGTTAGTCTCACCTAACTTTATTCAACTTAACACTTATAACCACAATACAGTAACAGCGATTCCATTCAATAAAAAAACCAAAAAAGCGGGGTCAAGGGGGCTGCGCTCCCTTGCAGGGTTTGGGACAGCGTCCCAAGGTCTTATCTTTAAATCTTTAAATAAGCAAGGAGGAATTGTAATGTTTCCAACAAATTTGTATGCTGCTGAAAAATTTAGTAAGCTTGAAGTGACATCTGTGCCGTGCATTGGGCTGCTTGAGGGTATGGGGCTTCGTAGCGGAACTCGGGTTATGGTGCAGAATCGTTATGCACTTGGAGGGCCCGTGCTTCTTCGTGTGGAAGATGCCTATTCTGTTGCGTTGGGCAAAGACATCGCTGTTCAGATTGGCGTGGTGAAAGTGTGATGAGTGACGCGACAAGAATGACAAAAATCCTTTTAATGGGAAATCCCAATGTGGGCAAGAGCATATTTTTCACAGAGTTGACGGGAATACACGCTATTAGTTCCAATTACGCGGGAACAACCGTGACTTATATGGAAGGCCGCGTAACCATTGCGAATGCAGAATACACCCTCATTGATGTGCCAGGGACATACTCAATTGTGCCAACATCGGATGCGGAAGCGGTGGCGGCGAAGTATTTATCACAAGGCGCGGCGGCGATAATTTGCGTATTGGATTCCACAAACTTGGAGCGGAATTTACATTTGGCGTTAGAATTGCGGCAATCAAAAATCCCGACAATCTACATATTAAATTTAACTGATGTCGCGGAACGTCACGGAATAACTATAGACGCATCTTTGTTATCGAAGGAACTAAACGCCCCAGTAGTATCAACAATAGCAACAAAGAAGCAAGGGTTAGACGAGTTGATAAAAAAGCTAGAAGAAATTTTGCCACAGTCAAATACCACAACCAGCGCAGAAGAATTGTTGGAAGAAAACGACACGAAGGCAGAGCAATCCCCGACCCCGCATGAAAACGAAATATCAACATGCGGAAAATGCACCGCCTGCCCATACAGTGGTGCAGGTTGCAAAAAAAGTGTAACGGCCATTGAAAACAAAGACGAACTATGGGCGCGTGCAAAAGAAATCACGCGGCGCGTAAGCAAAAAAGACCCGTCAGAACCTAGTTTCATGAATCGCTTGGGCGAGGACATAATGAAGCCATTCCCTGGGGTGTTTATCTCGTTGTTTATTATGTTTTCGGCGATTAGTGCGGTTGTGTTTGGAGGACGGGGGTTGCGTGCTGTTGCGTTGTTGCCGCTGGTTAATGGGTTAATTGTACCGTTTTTCAGGCGGTTGTTTTCGGCTATTTTGCCCGAGGGCATTTTGCTTAACATTCTTGTTGGCGAGTTTGGGATTTTTGTTATTAGCTTTGAATGGATTCTTGCGTTAATTTTTCCGTATGTTTTGCTATTTTACATTGTATTTGGATTTTTGGAGGACATGGGATTTTTGCCGCGAATGTCTGTTTTGTTTGACAATGTTATGCGCAAGCTTGGGGTGCAGGGCGGCAGTTTGATTCACATGGTTATGGGTTATGGTTGCGCTGTTCCTGCGATTATTGGAAGCCGCGCCGCTACATCTCGTAAAGAACGCATTGTTATTTCTGCGGCAATTTGTTTTGCTATTCCGTGCATTTCGCAAACGGGCGCGATTGTTAGTTTGCTGTCGGCGTTTGCGTGGTGGATGTTCCCTGCAATGATGCTGTTTTCGTTAATTCTGTTCATGGTGGTCACGCTTATTGCTGGGAAATTTGTAAAGGGTAGTGTTGACCCGCTTCTAATTGAAGTCCCCAACCTGCTTTTGCCCAGCCCAAAATCATATTTTAGAAAAATCTTAACTCGCATGAAACATTTCCTACACGAGGCCGAAATCCCCATGATGATTGCAATTGTAATTGCCGCCGTTCTTGCGGAGTCGGGTATTCTCAACGCAATTGCGGGTTATGCCCAGCCCATAGTAAGCGGCTGGCTTGGGCTTCCCGAAGAAGCAGTAATTGCGCTAATTTTAGGCATAGTTCGCCGCGAGATGTCCGTCGCACCGCTACTAGCCATAGAAAATCTAACGGCACTGCAAGCCTTTGTTGGTGGCGCAGTTTCGCTCATGTACCTACCGTGCATTTCCGTTTTCGCCATTCTAACAAAAGAGTTCAAAATAAAAATAGCCCTAGCAATTTCATTTTCAACAATCGTTGTAGCAATTCTGGTAGGCGGCGCAATTAATCAGATAGCGCAGTTGTTTATTTAGATTTAGAGATTTAAGGTCAAAAGATTTAAGACCTTGGGACGCTGTCCCAAACCCTGCAAGGGGACGCAGTCCCCTTGACCCCGCTTTTTTGGGGTTTTTTGTTGAGTGGAAATTGCTTGTAATTATGGGGGATTTTTTTTATGTGGATTACTGCACTGACTCGGAAAATTGAGGAATGGACTTCGGAAAGCGAAGTTGTGTACAAAATTGCTGAGAGATATTATCAAGACGTGATTCAGAAGGAAGTAGTTCTTGCCAATATCACCAGCGGCGACCAGATTTTATGTATAGGTGGGGGAATATGCCCGTTTAGTGCAATTTTGCTTCATCGCCTAACGGGCGCGAAAGTTACGGTTATTGATAATAATTCTGCTTGCGTGAAAAAGGCGCGGCAGGTTATAACCCGTATGGGAATTGAAAATGCCGTAAAAGTGCTGTGTGAAGATGGTCGTTGTGTCGATGTTTCAAAGTACACGGTGGTACACTTCGCGCTACAAGTTTTTCCAATGGAATGCGTTTTTTCCCACATAGAAAGTCGAGTTGTCGCAGGCACAAAACTGCTTGTTCGCCAGCCAAAACGGCAAGTGGAAAAACTGTATAATCAACTGCCAAAACCCCTGCAATATTGTCCACTAACCACGCATTCTGCCAGAAATATAGGTTGCACTCTTTTGTATGTAAAAGTGGATAGCTCCGCAGATTCATATTCGCAGGTATCATAGCTTGGAAGGTGGAGGAATGTGAAAACAAGACTCATAGACATAATTTTATCAAAATGACGAAACGCTTTACACAAACAAGTGGGTGTAAATGGCATCCAAACACAGAAGCACGAGTGTATTTGAAGGATAAAATTGATGCTTTTCCATGGACTTCAGATTTGGAAATACTGACCACTTGCCAAAATTGGAAAATCAAACGGACGATTAAAATAGTCACAGAAACTATGCAACATGTGTCAGGCTTTTCGCCTGTACCGCTTATTTTTAACCCTCCGCAAGTTGGCCCAATCGGCACTTATGAAATGCTGGATTATCCCTTTGATGACCCGCATTTACGACGGTTTACCGCATGGCGGCTAAGTAATTTATTGAATTTGTGTAAAGTGTGCGAGGTATCAGCAGGAATGATGTTAATGGTTTACGCCCATCAATACTTTTTCGAGTGTTTTTTCCACAAAAAATTTTCCACAAAAAAAATGCGTCCTTTTTTCGGACGCATTTTTTGTGTAGATTAGGAAACTGTTTACGGTCTTGAGATGTATGTGTTGCTTGCCAAAACATGCCATCGGCGAAAAGCGGCTGTGCCGCCGCTGTTTTGCTATTCATACCTTGTTTGCAATGTCATCTCATAGTATAATTGTGGTATAAACGCACCTCAACATTCACGGATTGAGGGCGCGTTTGTTGTATAAAATATCCTTTTGGGAGGCATATCATGTTCAAAGGAATTTCCGTTACCGTGCGCATTACCATTGTTGCGATGGCGTTAATTTTACTGCTGGGCGTTGTAATTATAGTATTCAGCCATTATGTATATCGCGGTTCTGCAACCCGATACAATGCCGCACAGGTAACAAGCATCGCAAATGCTATAGCGGGGATTATTGACCCAGTGCTTTTTGCCGAATCTATGGCAGGTGACGAGCCAGATGAAAAGTGGGAAGCAGTATATAATTATTTAAATATCATGTTTGGGCGCATAGAAGGGTTGGCGTACTTATACATATTAACGCCAACCACTGATGGTATGTTTCATTATTATGCGTCGTCGGCAATCCCTGGCGGCTTTTTGGTTTTGGAAGAAGATGAAGAATTATACGCCCATGAGGCAACTGATTCCATGCGTTTGGGGCAAACGCTTTCCACTGGAATTTTTGACGCGGGCGATTGGGGCATATTAGTAACGGCATACGCGCCCATTATTGACCACAATGGCAGGGTGTTGGGACTTGTTGGCGTTGACTTGTACGCCGAACATGTTTTTGTAGGGATTAACCGCTTCACATTAAACATATCCGTTTTTGTTTTGGTTGGAGTGCTTGTAAGCGGAATAATTTTGAGCCAAATACTTAGGCAAACGGTTACAAAGCCGCTGAATGAACTGATGAAGGTTGCGTCAAATGTAAAAAATGGCGAGCTGAATTTCAACAGAAACAGGGGGAATATAGCGTCTGGCGAGTTGGGGCAGTTGACCGTTAATATGTACGACTTGGCTGATTCTGTTGGAAATATAATTCAAGATTTTGATACAATGACAAAGGAACATCTTGCAGGGCATTACAACTTTGTGTTGGATAAATCAAAGTACTCTGGCGCGTATTCTCGTTTGGTTGAGCAAATGAATGCCATGACCAGCCATTATGTACAAGATACAATTCGGCTGATTAACGTCATGAAAGAATACAGTCAAGGCAATTTTGACTATGCCGTGCAT
>WQVV01000073.1 GCA_009785665.1 Defluviitaleaceae bacterium | reverse complement strand
CAAATTTTTGGCTAATTGTCAAGTGTTTTACAAAATATTTTTAATAAAACAGCGCGAAAAAAGAGCGGGGCATCTTTTTCCGATACCCTGCTCTTTTTGCTTGCGAGCTGGCTTTTTCCCTTATCTTAATGACATTGGGCTTACGCCTCTCTCGTTTTTTCCGCTGTCGTATTGGTACAGCCCATTGTATCATGGATTGAGAACGCGTTTGCTATACTTTGATTGCCCAACCCACGGGCAAATTATTTTTTAGCCGTCCTTGAACTAGCCGCGCCCAGCCCAACGGAAAACCATCGTGACAAATTAAAACCCACGGCTTGCTGCTGGAAATTTCCTGCGAATCATCATAATGCAGAGATTCCCCGCGCATGTATTTGAACGCGTCTACTTCGGATAATTCTGCGGAATAACGGGATTGCTCCTCGCACAAACCCATTGCCAACGCCTGCGAAGGAACAAACCGCCCCTTTAAACACTCACCTAAATGCCAGCCGCTACGCGCTACGCGTAAACCGTGCAAATCCAGTGGAACGCTTTGAAAATACAAATTAACCCCATGCAAAACATATGCGCCGATAGGGAAATCCATTCGCAGAAACTCTTCGCAAAATTCCGAAAACTCACGCGGCGGGGAAGCAGTCGCGCCAGTTGATGCGGCTATTTTTTTAGATTTCGAGGAAGCAGAATTGGCTTCGTGACGTATGTGTGGCACCATATGCATGTTATCGGAGTAAAGCGGCTGTGCCGCCTTTTTATATTTCGAGGAAGCGGAACTGGCTTCGTTGCGTATGTGTGGCATCGTATGCATGTCAGCGGCGGAAAGCGGCTGTGCCGCTTCCAACAGTGCAATGAAATGCCCTTCGCCTGTGGTTAGGTGCGGCCATATTCTGGCGGTGTAGTTTAAATTTAAGTCATCGTTGCAAATCCATTCACCGCGTCCCGCTTCAATTCCTAATGCGTCATGGTTAATTTTTACCAACGAAAAATCTTTATGCCGCTCTAAAAATGCGGCAATCACGCCTTCGTTTTCTATGGGGTTGAATGTGCAGGTTGAGTAAACAATTCGCCCGCCCGCTTTCAGCATAGTTGCCGCATAACGCAGAATTTCCGTTTGCACCGCCGCACATGCTTCGGGCTTATTCGCCGTATACGCTTTAACAACATCAGAATCCCGCCGAAACATTCCTTCCCCCGAACAAGGCGCGTCAACCAAAATTCTATCGAAAAAGCCCTCAAATCGCTCTGCAAGTTTCTTGGGCTGTTCCGTCACAACCACCGCATTTGTAACCCCCGCCCGCTCCAAATTCTTAACCAACGCCCTGCACCTAGTAGCACTAGCATCATTAGAAACCAGCAGTCCCTCGCCCCCAAGGTGTCCCGCAATTTGAACAGACTTCCCTCCAGGCGCGGCACAGACATCAAGCACCCTATGCCCCCGCTCCACACCCAGCACCTCAGCGGGACACATAGCACTAGGTTCTTGAATATAAAACAGCCCAGCGTGATACGCCAGACTTTTAGCGGGACGTTCATCATCAAAATAATAAAGCCCTGTTTTACACCATGGAACGGGGAGGTTTAGGGAGTTAAGGTCAAAAGATTTAAGGTTAGGAGAATTAAGGTTAGACCTTGGGGACGCGGTTCCCAATGGCGCAGTGAGCGTAGCGAACGTTTCCCGCGCCAATCCCCTGCAAGGGGATGCGTCCCCTTGACCCTGCTTTTTTTGGATTTTTAGTTGATTAACACGAATGCCTCGATTGGACGTTGCTAAATAAGACTTGCTAAACGCTTCGTATTCATTGGCGTTTAGCAAGTCTTGCATTTGTTTTAGGAATGGTTCGGGTAGTGGAATCAATGTGATGATTCCGCCTTCCATTTCGGAATTAGTGTTGATAGTTCTTGTTGACCTTCATCGCCGTTTGCGCGGCTTCTTACGGAAACTTTACCTTCTTCTACTTCTTTGTCGCCCAGCACTAGCATTACAGGGATTTTTTGAACTTGGGCTTCGCGTATTTTGAATCCCATTTTTTCGTTGCGTGGGTCAACTTCTGCGCGTAAGCCTGCTGCGTTAAGTTGTTTTAGAACTTCGTAGGCGGCATCTTGGTGGCGTTCGGCTATGGGGATTACCATAATTTGCACTGGTGCTAACCAGAATGGCATTGCGCCTGCGTATTTTTCGATTAGCAGTGCAAGGGTACGTTCATAACAACCTATTGACGAGCGATGAATTATATATGGATATTGCTTTTTGCTGTCGGTATCTGTGTACACCATTCCGAAGCGTTCGGCTAGTTGGAAGTCTATTTGTATTGTGATTAGTGTATCTTCCTTGCCGTGTACGTTTCTAATTTGAATGTCCAGTTTCGGGCCATAAAACGCGGCTTCGCCGTCGGCTTCTTCGTAGTCTATGCCAGAGTTATCGAGAATTTTTTTCATGAAGCCTTGAACATGTTCCCATTGGCTTTCGGTGCCGATATATTTGTCTTTGTTTGCTACATCCCATTTTGAGAAGCGGTAGCTTATATCTTCCAGAAGCCCTATTTTTTCCAGCATGAATTTTGCTAGGTCTATGCAACCTTTAAATTCATCTTCTACTTGGTCAGGAGTGCAGGCAATATGCCCCTCGGACAACGTGAACTGGCGCACACGGATAAGCCCATGCATCGACCCAGATGATTCATTACGGAACAATGTGGCTGTTTCGTTAAAACGCATTGGCAAGTCGCGATAACTGCGGGTTTTGCTTAGGAATACTTGGAACTGGAATGGGCAGGTCATTGGGCGTAGGGCAAGCATTTCTTTGGATTCATCGTCTGCATCGGCTTCGTTGCCTAGTATGAACATTGTGTCGCGATATTTGTCCCAATGCCCCGAAACTTTATAGGTGTCGCGCTTTGCCATGGACGGCGTTTTTGTGAGCATGTAACCACGGCGGCATTCTTCGTCTTCCACGAAGCGTTGCAGAATTTGCATTACCTTCGCGCCTTTTGGCATTAGAATTGGTAATCCCTGCCCTATATAGTCTACCGTTGTGAAATACTCTAGCTCGCGCCCAACTTTGTTATGGTCGCGTTTTTTTGCTTCCTCAAGGCGTTCCAAATGCGCGGCAAGCTCGTCTTTTGTGAAAAACGCTGTGCCGTAAATTCTGGAAAGCATTGCGTTTTTTTCGTCCCCGCGCCAGTATGCCCCTGCTGTTGATAGTAATTTGAATGCTTTTGCATCACGCGTGCGTGGCATGTGCGGCCCTGCGCAAAGGTCAACGAAATCGCCTTGCTTGTAGAAAGTTGCGTCTTCGGTTAAGCCTTCCAGCAATTCGCGTTTGTATGGCTCGCCTTGTTTGTCCACAAAGGCAAATGCTTCCTCTCGGGAAAGTGTAAAGGATTCCAGCGGTAGATTTTCTTTGACGATTTTTTTCATTTCCTTTTCGATAGCCTCAAGGTCTTGCGTTGAGAACGGCGTTGGTGTGTCAAAATCGTAGTAAAACCCATCTTCTATAGATGGCCCTATTGCCAACTTTACATCTGGAAACAGCCGCTTCACCGCTTGCGCCATTACATGCGCCGCCGTATGGCGTAGGGTGTTTAAATCTCGTACTTCGTGTACTTCGCTCATGTCTAAATGCTCCTTTGCATTCGGTTTGGAAATTATTATTCTATATCATCTAATGGTGCAAATACTTCCGTTAAATTAATTTCGCAATCTGGTAAAACCATTACGGGTGCAATGTCTTCCTCACCATAGCCAGACATGACATATCTGCCCTCTACCAGCAAGTAAACATCTACCCATCTTGCATCGGGGTCTACCGCCCAGTATTCGCGCACGCCATGTTGTTGGTATTTCTGCATCTTAATGAGTTTATCTTTCTTGCGCGTGGTTGGCGAAAGAATTTCAATAACCATATCGGGCGCGCCCTTGCAACCTTTTTTGTCAATTTTGGTTTTGTCGCAGACAACAAATATATCTGGCTGGAATACTAATACTACGTCTTCGTCATCGTCGTCACATGCGTTTAGTCGCACGTCAAAAGGCGCGCTTAAAACTTGACATTGTTTGCCGCTTAAAAAATTCCCCAGCCGCAAAAATAACTCCCTAAAAATTAACTGATGTCCTGATGCTGGCGCGGCCATTGCACATGGTTTTCCATCAACAATTTGTTCGTATTTAATATACGGAATACCATCAATTAATTCGCGATTAACGCCATCGTTCCACGTAAGATAATCTGCGTATGTGTAACGCTTTAGTGGCGATTGGTCGGGTGAAATAATCATCGTGTTACCCCTTTACAAAAAATCCAAGATTATGTCCATAATTTATTCTACCACAATTTAGCGTAGGGTAAAACTGCTGAACTCATTTGGGGTGCAATTGACGTACTTTTTAAAGCACCTTGTAAAATGGCTTGCATTTTTGAAGCCGCAAATTTCGGCTACTTGGTTTACTTTTAACTCTTGATTGGTTAGAAGATTTTTTGCCTTTTCGATTCTCGCGCTAATGATGTCGGCTTTGGGGGTTGTGTTGAAGAAGGAAGCATAATAGCTATAGAACTGACTTTTTTCCATATGGGCTAGTTTGCAAATGCTTTCGGTAGTCCAGTCGGATTCGCAGTGGTTTATTAGGGATAGGCGTATTTTTTGGAACTGCGAATATAGCGACATATCATGTTTGTTGTGTTCGATGTTGTTAATATCTCGTGAAATTTCTATAAATAATTCATTGGTGAGGCAGTCTATTTTTTGTTCGTAATGCAGGGATTTGTCTACCGATTCTATTACGATGTGTTTTAGGATTTGATTAATAACATCAGGGCGTTTTGGATAGATTACGGTTGCGGTTGGGATTTTATACATAGAAAGAAAATCGTAATCGGGGGTGAAATGAATAAAGCTGTTTGTGAAAGTTTGCACGGCTTTGTAATGATGCGGTTCGTTTGGTGGGAACAGAATACACGCCATTGGGCGAGTAGTAATGGTTTCTACGGAATATATGTAGAATGGTGTTTTTAATAAGAGGAACAAAAAATCGCCACTACCGCCTGTTCTGCGTATAGTGAATCCGTCTAGTTCGGTTAGATTGTATCCGCAAAAGTCTACTTTAATCATGCCGCACCTCCGATTGTGATTAGTGTAAACAAGAACGGAAAAAATATCAATAACGACGGAAGAAATACTATAAGAAAAAGTCGGAAAATCCTGTATAGTGTGAATTATGCGAAAGGCGGTTGGAAATGACAAAACAAGAACTAAACAAAATGGTTGATTTTATAAACAGCCTTGTAGGCGAGTGGTTGCCAGAAGAATCAGAAGCTTTTTCCCGTATCGCGTACACACCAATATATAAAGCAATTAAGGCGAATGATATGACAGTGATTCAACTCCTTGAATCCGCAGACAAAAACGTGCGTGAGCAACTTCTCCCAGCAATCGGAAGAGCATTAAAAGAGAATAATGCCGTAAAAGATGGCGTAATACGACCAGAGTATGAACGTGCAGTTTTGCTATACAGGTCTATCTGCGAAGGCGATGGAATCAAACCAAGATTATAAGTGTGAATTATGCGAAAGGCTGCTGGAAATGACAAAACAAGAACTAAACAAAATGGCTAATTTTATTAATAGTCTTGTAGGCGAGTGGTCGCCAGAAGAGGCAGAAGATTTTTCTCGTATCGCACACAAGCCAATATATAAAGCAGTTAAGGCGAATGATATGACAGTGATTCAATTTCTTGAATCCGCAAACAAAAACGTGCGTGAACAAGTTCGCCCAGCAATCGAAAGAGCATTAAAAGAGAGCAATGCCGTAAAAGATGGCGTAATACGTCCAGAGTATGAACGTGCAGTTTTGCTATACAGGTCTATCTGCGAAGGCGACGGAATCAAACCAAGACTATAGCGATTATAAGGAGCAATGCGAAATGAAAGCAAAAATGACAGTAAACAAAGCATTTACCATCAGCGAAATCGACCCGCGAATGTACGGTTCATTTCTGGAGCATATGGGCAGGGCGGTGTATTCTGGAATATACGAGCCTACTCACGCGACGGCGGATAAAAACGGATTTCGCGAAGATGTAAAAGCCCTTGTGAAGGAGTTAAAGACACCAATAATCCGTTACCCTGGTGGGAATTTTCTATCGGGGTATAATTGGGAAGACGGAATCGGCCCAGTGGAATCCCGTCCAAAAAGATTAGACCTCGCATGGAAAACAGTAGAAACAAACGAAGTTGGTCTGCACGAGTTTATGAACTGGGCGAAGGAAGTAGGTTCGGAAGTAAACATGGCAATCAACTTGGGAACGCGAGGAATAGATGCCGCAAGAAACATAGTAGAATACTGCAATCACCCAAGCGGAACATACTGGAGCGACCTAAGGCGCAAGCACGGCGCAGAAGCTCCATTCAAAATAAAAACATGGTGCTTGGGCAATGAAATGGACGGCAATTGGCAAATAGGAAGCAAAACCGCCGAAGAATACGGACGTTTGGCGGCAGAAGCGGCAAAGGTAATGAAATGGGTAGACCCCGAAATAGAACTGGTGGTATGCGGAAGTTCGGGGTTGGGAATGCCAACATTTGCATCATGGGAAGCAACGGTGTTGGAACACACTTACGAGCATGTAGATTATCTATCACTACACAGCTACTACGGCAATCCTAAAAACGATTTGCAAAATTACTTGGCAATGTCGGTGGGCATGGACAGGTTTATAAAAAGCGTAGTAGCAATATGCGACTATATCAAAGCGAAAAAACGCAGTGACAAGGTGTTAAATTTATCATTCGACGAATGGAATATCTGGTATCATTCCCACGCCAAAGACAGCAAAAACGAACCATGGCAACAATCGCCACCCATTCTGGAAGACATTTATAATTTCGAGGACGCATTACTATTAGGCTGTTTACTAATCACTTTGCTAAAAAACAGCGACCGCGTAAAAATCGCCTGCCTAGCGCAATTAGTAAACGTAATCGCCCCCATAATGACAGAAAAAAACGGCGCGGCATGGAAACAAGCAACATTCTATCCATTCATGCAAACGGCGCATCATGGGCATGGTACGGTGCTTCGCCACAACCTAGAAGTTCCCGACTACGATTGCGACGAGTACAAAGCCGTTCCATATGTAGAATCCGTAGCAATTCACAACCCACAAAAGAACGAGGTTGTTATTTTCGTCGTAAACCGCTCCAAAGATGAAAGCATAGATTTTTCAGCAGAGTTGCAAGGTTTTGAAATTAAAAACGTGCTGGAGTTCAGCGAAATAAGTGGGCATGATATAAAACAAACCAACACAAAAGACGCTTGCCCAATCGCACCAAAGGCGGCACAACAAGCAAGCGTAAACGGAAATATTCTTTCTGCAACACTTAGCGCGTTATCTTGGAATGTGATTCGCGTAGAACTTTAGGGCGTGTCGAAAAAAATATGAATCAAAAAATTATAAGCGGAAGGTGGTAATATATATGTCCAATGCGGTTTTTTACTGCTCCTTTGAATTAAACAAGGACGCAGATGTATCAGCATTTTTGGCGGCGGCGGAAAAACTGAATAACGAGTACATCTCAAAGCAAAAAGGCTACATCTCATGGAAGCAACTTTGTGATGGTAACACTTGGGCAGACTTTTTAACATTTGAAACCATGGAAGATGTAAAAAAGTTTGAGGCGGAGTCTGAAAATGCGGGCGAACTAGCACAAGCATTTTTCTCATTCATTAATTTTGACAGCATCAAGCAACACTGCTTTGCCATTGAACGAAGCTATAGCAAATAACTTTCAAAATTTGCAAAACCTTTAAAAAGACTCGCTTTGGCGAGCTTTTTTATAGGCTAGGAAATTGTTCACGGCTTCGAGATGTATGCGTTAGCTTTGCAATGCAGGTCGTCGGCGAAATGCGGCTGCGCCGCTGCCGATTTCCTCGCGGCGGATTCCATGGAGTTCCAACGGGTTAGATTTTGCGGGGTGAAGCCGCCTATTATTCTTAGTAGGCGGAAGTTGTTGCGTGGGTCTGGTAGTAGATGCTGTTCGCGGATTAGACCGTCGTCGCGCAGTAGGGATATTGCTAATGGGGCTAGGATTTCTGCGTGGGTGGTGATGTATGCGTAGGCTTCTTCTGGAGTGGGTTGGGTTGTTTCTTCTGGGAGGGGTAGGGCTTTTATTGTTTCGATTACGCCTTCGATGTATTCGAGATAGGATTTTAGGCGACTGTGTTTTTCGGTTAGACGTGTTAGCGTCTGTTTGTGATGATGCAGGTTGAAGCGGATAACATAGCATTCGCCTATTTGGTCTTTTACATAGTCTATATCGTGGCGTAGTTTTACGCGGATTATTGTTGCTTGGGCGTGTTCCAGTTCGTCTTTTAGTACGCGGATTCGGCTTTCTGTTTCGGTTATGGCTTGGTTTAGTTGCTCTTCTTCTGAAGCGGCTTGGCGAAGTTTTTTTGTATCGCGGGTGATTTCGCTCTGTATGTCTTCGGTGATTGGGGCTTGCGCCGCTGCTTCTAATGCGCGATTGAAGAAGCGTTCGGCTTCCTTGCCGTACAGAAGGTCTTCCGCTTCCTTTATGTTTCGCCCCCATAATTCCCAGATTCTTAGCGGTTTTGCGGCTACGCTTGTCACCTTGCTGATTACCTCTTCGCGTGCGGAAATCACTCGATTTTCCAACCTTGCCGCGTTGCGACCGTCGCGTGTGCCTTCCACCATTTCATGCGATAAAATATCCGCAAGCCTGTGCAACGCGATATTTTCCTCATGAAGCGGCGGCGGCTTCTGCCAAAATCCTGCCGATGCAAACAGAACCTTGTTGCGCTCGTTAATCTTGGCAGCAAGTATTTCGTTGAAATGCGATTCACATACATTCACAAGCGGAAGAGCCGCCACCGTTGCGTGGAGATTTTTTTTGCTTTCGGGCAAAATTTCGTCTCGTTCGTTGCGGTCGCTTAGAATGAAAAATTTATCGTAGCTGTTCGCGTACTCGCCCGATGCATTTAAAAATTTGTATGTGTTTGGCGTTTGCTCCGATTCATTTAGCAGAACCACTAGCGTCAAATCCACTGCGGCGAAATCTTCGCAAAATAACTCCCGCAATCTCACGCCCCAATCTCGCGCCTCTCCAGCCTGCGAATCTTCTGCCGTCGCGACTACATATATATTCACGCGCTTGATATTAAGCCCGCCCTCGTTCGCCTGAATCCGCGCTGTTGTAGCCTTCACATTCTCTGCGTCCAAGCAAAAAACGGCCCCACTTTGATGCGTGCGCTCTGCCTGTTGTAAAATTTCACTCGCATCCGTCACGTCCAAAAATAAAAAAACTGTTGGATTCCGCACCATCGCAAAAACCCCCTTTGTACAATATATACAAGTCTCCCTCGCAAAATGCAAAAGCACACAAATGTTTGCAATTTGTGCAAGTATATGGTATCATAGGAAAAATTTTTCGAGGAGAGATTCTAATGGTCGCGAAAAGCAAAGTTCTTACCGCAAAACAACAAACCATCTTGGATTTTTTAAAATCCGAAATAAAACGCAACGGCTATCCGCCAACTGTACGCGAAATCTGCGATGCTGTTGGTCTAAGTTCCACTTCAACCGTTCACGCCCATCTTGAGACGCTGGAAAAGAAGGGGTATATTCGTCGCTCACCAACAAAAAATCGCTCCACGGAAATTCTGGAAGAAGATTTTTATAATTCTCGCGAATTAGTAAACGTCCCCATAGTTGGGCGCGTAGCCGCAGGTATGCCAATCTTAGCCGAAGAGAACATAGAAGACACTTTCCCAATACCCATAGATTATGTAAAAAATGACTCATGCTTCATGCTTCACGTAAAAGGTGATTCCATGATTGACGAAGGCATTTTCGATGGTGACCTAGTTCTAGTACGCCAACAACCTGACGCAAATGATGGCGATATTATAATCGCTCTCATAGACGATTCCGCCACAGTAAAAACCTTCCACAGAGACGGCGAAAACATTCGCCTAAGCCCAGCAAACAAGGCATTCGCACCAATAATAACCCGCGAGTGCAACGTACAAGGCAAGGTAATTGGGCTTTATCGCAGATATTAGAGATTCGCGTAAGCGTTTAAGAGAATAGGGAGTGTTGCCATTTCTGCAATGGCAACACTCCCTAAGCTTTGGCGGTTATGCTTCACCAAGACAAAGAATAATTTTAAGTTCCTTTTCTACCTCTGCCATAGCAATATTATCTAAGTGGTCTATCCTTTCTCTTAGTCTTTTTTTGTCTATTGTATGTATTATGTTGGTGCTTATTGTCATTGGTTTGTTTATATCTGCAACCACAGCGCAGATTACTGTTGTTTTGTACATAATGCTCATTGGGTTATCCAAGATAAGAACGGGGTTGATACCCTTTTTTTCCAAGCCGTCTAAAAAATCTAGGTTTGCGTAAAATATATCGCCGCGCTGCAATTTCACCATTTGCATCATTTGCACGACCTCTTTTCATGATTGTTTATGCATTCTATGAATTGTACTTGATATGCGTTCATGTTGGTTTGACTATATTTATTCTGTGTTATATAGTTTTTTTATTCAGTCCTGAGGGGGAATAGTGTGAAGCCAATAAAAGAAATTATTAGCGCGGAAGAATACAAATTTATATTTACAAATGAACATCTAAAAGACCAACTGGTTTTTCTTACCTATGGCGGTAGCCATGCCTATGGAACGGCTACACCAACTTCGGATATAGATATTCGTGGGTGTGCATTCAATCGAAAATCTGATTTGTTGGGATTGAGTAATTTTGAGCAAGTAGTGGAGGAAAAAACCGACACCACCATATACAGTTTCAAGAAACTGATTAACTTGCTACTAAATGTTAATCCAAACTGCATTGAATTACTTGGTTGCAAACCAGAACAGTACTTGATGTTCAGTCCAATAGCGCAAGAACTGATTGATAACCGAAAGATGTTTCTGTCACGCAGGGCAGTAAATTCATTTGTGGGTTATGCGACGCAACAACTTATGCGACTGCAAAACGCTGTGGCACGAGACGCTTTAACCGAAGCAGAAAAAGAAAAACACATTCTAGGCTCAATCAATAGTGCCATGATGAGTTTTAATGATAAATATGCAACCTTCGACGAGGGCGCGGTAAAGATTTATATTGGAAAATCCAATAAAACAGACATGGATTCCGAAATTCTTATGGATATAAATTTAACTGGCTACCCCCTTAGAGATTACAAGGCAATGTGGTCGGAAATGAATGAGGTAGTAAAAGCGTATGGCAAACTAAATCACCGCAACAGAAAAAAAGACGAACGGCATCTAAACAAACACGCCATGCACTTGATAAGGCTTTATTTAATGGCGATTGATGTTTTCGAGAAGGAAGAAATAATCACCCATCGCGAAAACGATTTGGATTTGCTAAATTCCATCAGAAACGGAAAATTCATGAATGACGACGGCACGTATCAATGCCAATTCTTTGAATTGGTTAGCGATTACGAAAACAGACTAGCATACGCCGTTAAAAACTCAAGTCTCCCAACGAATCCTAATTTTAAGCAGGTCGAGGAATTTGTTATATCGGTAAACGAGAGAGTGCTTTAATAGGTCTTTTCGTTTAGTTTCTAAAGGGGTCTAATGTTCTATTTTGTAGGCTTCATCAATGATGCATATGTATAACAACACAGGCTTTGTGATTCGCAACGAACAACAGTATCGCTTCGTCCACAAACAAAATTAACATGCTTAACATGCGACGCACCTTACGCCTTTCCATTTAACACAAATAAACACCTTGCTTTGCCGAAAACGCGTAGAAGCGTTTGCTATTTTCGGCAAAGCAAGGTGTTTATCTGTGTCAAACTGGAAAGGCTATATTGGGTAGATGTTTAGGTATAAACCTACTACGGCTATATTTCGGGGGTCGTCTAGTAGAAGTTCTAGCGTGTAGATAGGGGCGTTGGCAGTTATTTCAAAGGTGGCTACATAACGATGACCGTCTCTGGTATAGGTTGGCACTAATTCGCCTTCGTAGGGGGTTTCGCCGTTTACGAATAGCGTTGCTTCTAGTTGGTCGGGGGTGTTGCGCATGTCAAATTGCCATACTGTTCGGTAGGTTCTGCCTTCGGGTAGAGGGCCGCGGTATCCACTGCTGGTTATGTCGTATAGCACAACTCTGCCGTTTTCGGTGTTGGTTACGGGTGCATCACCCCAGACACTTACTCTGTAGTCCATGAAACCCTCAATTGGAAAGGCGGCATGGTCTTGGTGAAACGCACTTATATATATTTGGGATAATGCGCGGTTAAGGCTAAGGCTGAATATCCTATCCATGCGGAAATGCAAAAATAGCATATGTGCTAAATCCGTATGACTGATGTAAAGAACATCATCTACTATCATGGGTGTGACTTCGTGCGGTTGGTGTAGTTGATATTGATAGAACCACGGCA
Source organism: Defluviitaleaceae bacterium (assembly GCA_009785665.1). GTDB lineage: Bacteria > Bacillota > Clostridia > Lachnospirales > WQUN01 > WQVC01. The sequence goes on along the minus strand of WQVV01000073.1, from coordinate 243 downwards.
CATGTTGGTCTTCGAGGGTAAACACTGGCACGCCGTCTGTTATTTGAATGTAATCCATGGGTATTATCTGGGAATCTTCAATCCAAGTGATTCTGCGCATTTCGACAGGTAGACGCACTCCGTACTCGTTTATGCTGAAATCCAGTTCCAATAGCTCTAGTATTTCAACTAGAGGAAGCATTACATAATCTGAAATCCGCGTTGTTACCACAAACGGCTGTCCTGTTTCAAGGGTTACTTCTT
>WQVV01000072.1 GCA_009785665.1 Defluviitaleaceae bacterium | reverse complement strand
TCCATACCACGCGACAAAAAAACAGAGGACTATATAACAGGGAGGTTTGGGTAATGCGCAGATTCGACCAACAACTAGCCGAGCTAAACGACAAATTGCTAGAAATGGGCGCGTTGATTGAAAAAGCAATAACACTAGCATCACAAGCCCTAAAAGAACACGACATCGAACTAGCAAAAAAAGTAATAGAAGACGAAAAGCAAATTGACCAAATTGAAAAAGATATAGAAGCCTTATGCATGAAACTTCTATTACAACAACAGCCCGTGGCGGGTGACTTGCGATTAATTTCAGCGGCATTAAAAATGATTACCGACATGGAGCGTATTGGCGACCAAGCCGCAGATATTTCGGAAATAGTAGTAATGATGGGTGACGCGCCGCATATCGCAAAATTGGAAAACATTCACCTAATGGCAGAGGCAACCATAAAAATGGTATCGGAAAGCATTGATGCCTATGTAAAAAAAGATTTAAAACTAGCCAAGGCAGTAAAAAAATACGACGACGTGGTTGACGACCTCTTTGACAAGGTAAAATTTGATATAATCGAATTACTACGTGCGGATAACTCTAATGGAGAGCAAGCAATCGACTTGCTAATGATAGCAAAATACTTTGAACGCATTGGCGACCACGCCCGAAATATTGCAAAGTGGGTAGTCTACTCCATAAGAGGACGCAAAATTAAAGCAAGATAGTGGGTTAAAAACATGCCAAACATTTGGGTAGTGGAAGACGACGAAGATATACGCGAAATAGTTTTGTATGCCTTACGCGCCAGCAACTTTGAAGCAACAGGCTTTGAAAGCGGCGATACCTTTTTTGTGACGTTGGAAAACAAAGAGGTATCGCCGCCTAATTTGGTTATTTTGGATATAATGTTATCAGGCGAAGACGGCTTAACGATTCTAAAAAAGCTAAGGCAGACTTCCCGCTTTCAAACGCTGCCTATACTAATGCTAACCGCCAAAAGCAGCGAACACGACAAGGTAAAGGGTCTGGACTTAGGCGCGGATGATTACCTACCAAAACCATTTGGCGTAATGGAGTTAATTTCCCGCGTAAAAGCCCTGTTGCGTCGAAGTGTTTATTCACAAAACACCCCAACAAATTCGCAAAATCTAACGTACCAAAACATACAAATGAACCACACCAGTCGCGCCGTGACCGTAAACGACACACCAATCACGCTAACATTTAAAGAATACGAATTACTGCATTATCTGCTAGTAAACGCGGGCATTGTTCTAAACAGGGATAAAATTTTGGAAACGGTATGGGGCTACGACTTTGAAGGCGAAAGCCGCACACTAGACATGCATATTAAATCCTTACGAAAAAAACTTACGCAAGCTGGCGAGCATATAAAAACCATTCGTAATGTCGGTTATAAACTGGGGGAATAACTTTGCAAAAACGCATCTTTTGGAATTTCGCAGGAGTTATTTTAATTTGCATTGTGGTTTTGGCATTATCATTTGGTGTGCTGTTTTTTAGAGCGGCGCAAACCCATGAACGGGCGGCAATCAGAGATAAGGCGTATCTTGTCGCGGGCATACTTAATCATGATGCATTCGTTCCTAATTTAACCAGCGGTGGTACTCGTTTGACAATTATTTCGCCAGACGGCTGGGTGTTATCAGACACCCACGCAGGAACAGATTTTACAGTAAATCGCGGCGACCGTTTAGAATTTATTCAAGCAATAGCATATGGAAGCGGGGAAGCCATACGCCGTTCAGATACATTTGGTGCAGAAACTTTTTACTATGCCATACGCCTACAAGACGGAAGTGTTTTGCGTCTTTCGCGCACGCTTTACAGTTTGGGCGAAGTGTTTACATCAACCCTACCCGCCTTGATTGTGGTGACTATAATCATCTTGGTATTAGCCCATGTAACTGCCCATCGATTAACCAGAAAAATAATCAAACCACTTTCCGAGGTTGATTTTGAAACCACAACAGTATCTGCCGAGTTTTTATACGAAGAGCTATGGCCATACATCAAAAAAATCGAGCATCAAAAGCACGAAATATCCAGCCAACTAATGACACTGAGAACCCGCGCCGAAACAATAGAAGCAATAATAGCAAACATGCGCGAAGGCTTGGTAATACTAGACGAAAAAGGATTAGTAATGGCAGTAAACAAAAGTGTGCTAGATATTTTCGGAAGAACCAAAGATATTATACAAAAAAATATCCAGCATATTTACCGCGACCCCGAATTTGCGCAAACCGTAAAAAAATGTTTAGCGGGTGCGCATTTGGAAACAAGTATCACCAGAAACGACAGAGTGTACAATGTATATCTAAATCCCGTAATAAGCAATGATACTTTTTCCGCCAAAACAGTGCCACATTCGCCCTACGAAGATAGTGCAAACTTGCAGGATTGTTGCGGGGCGGATATGGCACTGTTTTATAGGAAAAAGTATGAAAGCAGTCACGGGGCAATTATTTTTTTCCTAGACACAACCGAGCAGTTTAAAGCAGAAACACAGCGCAGAGAATTTACCGCAAATGTATCGCATGAATTAAAAACGCCACTAACAACCATTTCCGCATTATCGGAAATGATAGCTAACGGCATGATTAAACCAGAAGATGTATCAACATATTCCAGCAAAATTTCAGGACACACACAACGCTTGATTAATATAATCGAGGATATAATTAGGCTATCCGAATTTGACGAAAAAAAAGCAGAGAAGAACTTCGACATATTTGATATTTACGAACTAGCAAAATCGGTTATAACCGCGTTGCACGAAAAAGCCACAGAGCGTTCTGTGGCAATCAAGCTTGAAGGGCAACCACTAATATTAAAAGCCAACAGCCGCCTACTAGACGAATTAATGTTCAACCTAATAGACAACGGAATCAAATACAACAAAGATGGCGGCAACGTAACTTTGCATCTAAGCGAAGAACCAAACTGGTGCAAAATCACAGTAACCGACACAGGCATAGGAATTTCCAAAGAGCATCAACAACGCGTATTCGAGAGATTTTACCGTGTAGACAGTTCCCGTTCAAAAAAAACAGGAGGCACAGGATTAGGACTTTCCATAGTAAAGCACATAACCGAACACCACAACGGAAAAATCACAGTAGAAAGCACAGAAGGCGCAGGCACAACAATTATTTGCCATATACCGCTAGTGCAGAGCTAAGACCTTGGGGACGCTGTCCCCAATACCCCTGCAAGGGGACACAGTCCCCTTGACCCCATTTTTTTGCGGCTGTATAGCTTCGTCAAATTTCCACTCATGTAAAGCCTGCAAATAAAAAAGTTTTTTGAAGGGGGTGTGGGGGAAACTTTTGTTCACAAAAGTTTCCCCCACGGTTTTATCTTTTAATCTTTAATCTTTAAAAAAAGTCTTGCGGCAATGTCTGTAATAGGCTATAAAGAGATTGTACAATTTAGGAATGACGAACTTATCCATTTCGGAAAGGCGAGTTCGTCGAAGAAATTAGGAGGAATTACTATGGCATTTAACTACCAAGACCAGTTACTTAGCGCGGTGCGAAAGGAAAACATGCCTGTCACAATCTATTTGACCAGCGGATTTCAGATACGCGGTCAGATTCGTAATTTTGACGCATATGTTGTAATTGTGGAAAGCGACGGTAAGCAGCAAATGGTGTATAAGCACGCAATATCTACAATCGTGCCTCTTAGAAACATAACAAACTTGGGGCAGAGTGGAGAATCATAATGTATAAATATTTGTCTGGCCACATGGGAATAAACCCCCAAGTGGCCTCTTTTGTGGCGGAAGCGGAGCAGGAATTATTCGGGCTTTTTGCAAAGGTGGACGAAACTGCCGCAGTGAATCAAATGAAAATTTTAAATGCTATGCAAAATTCGAGACTAAGCGATTCGCATTTTAATGATTCTACTGGTTATGGTTATCACGACGAAGGGCGCGAGGTTTTGGAAAAAATTTTTGCCGCGCTTTTTCACGCGGAAGCGGCGTTGGTTCGGCCGCAGTTAATTTCTGGCACGCACGCGCTTGCGGCGGCGTTGTTTGGGAATCTTCGCCCTAATGATGTTTTGTTTTCGCCTGTGGGCAAGCCGTATGATACTCTGGAATCGGTAATTGGAATCCGTCCCGCTTCGGGTTCGCTTGCGGAATACGGAATAACTTACCAGCAAGCGGAACTACTCGAAAACGGCGATTTTGATTATGAAGCAATCGCCGAAATATTAAAATCACAGCCGAAAATGGTAACGATTCAACGCTCGAAAGGTTATTCGTGGCGAAAATCTTTCACGGTGGCGGAAATTAACGATTTAATTCAATGTATACGCTCGCGCTCTCCGCATACAATAATCCTTGTTGACAATTGCTACGGCGAATTTGTAGCAACCGACGAGCCAATCGAAGCCGATTTACTTGCGGGGTCATTGATAAAAAATCCTGGTGGTGGAATTGCGGCGGGTGGTGGCTATGTAGTTGGCAAGCAGAAATATGTAGAGGCTTCGGCGGAACGCTTAACCGCTCCTGGTTTAGGCAGCGCAGTTGGCCCAACGCTGGGAATGTCCCGCACGTTAATTCAAGGGCTTTTCCTCGCACCGCAGACAGTTTCCGCCGCTGTGAAGGGCGCGATTCTTGCTGCATCAGTTTTCGGCAAACTTGGATTTGACGTAAACCCAATCGTTTCCGCCGAGCGTTCCGACATAGTTCAAGCAATAAAACTAAACAATCCCGAAAACGTACTAGCCTTCTGTCGCGGAATACAAAAGGCCGCTCCAGTAGACAGTTTCGTAACCCCCGAGCCAGCCCCCATGCCAGGTTACGCACACGGCGTAATAATGGCAGGCGGAACTTTCATTCAAGGTTCATCAATAGAACTAAGCGCAGACGCACCAATGCGCGACCCCTACATCGTATACTTCCAAGGCGGGCTAACCGCGCCCCATTCACGAGCGGGGGTAGTATTCGCCCTTCAAGAGATGGTGAGAGAGGGAAGGATAAAGATTTAAGGTCAAAAGATTTAAGACCTTGGGGGCGTTGCCCCCAATACCCCCACAAGGGGCGCGCCCCTTGACCCGCTTTTTTGGAGGATTTTATTGAGTGGGTTGATTTTAATGCCGTGAAATCGTGATTGTAATATTAGGAGGATTTAGATGAGGTATGTGATAAGTTTGGTTGTTGTGGCGGCGTGGATTGCAGTGTTGCCATATGCGGTAATGGCAACAATCGACCTGCATGAAGGTGGGGAACTTCGCGCATCTATCGAAATGTTTGTAGACCCTTTGCACCCTTGTGAAGCTCCTATAGATACGGGATTGCTTTGGTTGGTTAATCGAGATAATCCATTGCCTTCGGATTATCGCCCTTGTGATTTGGTAACGTACAAGGGTGCGGAACTTCGCGAGCCTGCCCGTGATGCATATGTACAAATGCTTGCGGCAATGGAAGCGGAGGGCGTGAAGGGGTTGCAACTTCAAAGCGCGTACCGAACTTACTCATACCAGCGTGCAATCTTCGAGCAGAAGGTTAAGACGCTTATTACCAAGGGAAGCACGGAGGAAGAAGCGCGAGTAATTGCGGCGCAATCTATTCAACTGGCTGGGTCTAGTGAACACCAGCTTGGATTGGCGTTGGACGTTAGTATAAACGGGCAGTTATCGCAAGCCTTTGCGGAAACAGAAGCGGGGCAATGGCTTGCGAATAATTGTTACAAATACGGTTTTGTGATTCGTTATCCGCAGTCCAAAACTGATGTCACAAACATCATATACGAGCCGTGGCATTTACGATATGTAGGCATTCCCCACGCCCAGATAATGACCGAAGCCGCTCTCACGCTGGAAGAATACCACCTCTACCTATCGCAAATTGAAATGCATATTGTCTGGGAAGAGGATTTTTACTACTTGGTAATCTATTCAGATTACCCTCTATCGCACATGGGCGATTCTGATGTACATTTAGAGTTATCCACAACGGAGTTTGGGGAACACGCTAGTTACATCATTACGGTGGCTAAGTACAATTACACACGCTAGTATAATTGCAATGGTTGCATGGATTTTTTTGACCTTTTGTAAATGGTTCGGCGGTTATATCGCCTTGTGTCATGCGTTTGCCTATTTCTTTTACTTTGGATTCTACTTCTTGTCCGAAGTGTTTGAAGTCGTTGAAATCCATTTCGCCGCGTTTGGTGGCTTCGGCAGATACTTCTATTCCCGACATTTTGAAGCACTTATAAATGGCTTCTTCGCGGATTGTGTTGTCTAGTTCTTCGTCGGCGTTTATTATTGGGTCGTCTATTGGGAAGTAGAATACTCCGCCAGGGTTGGCGGTTTTTTTTGATTTTGTTATTGCGTTCATGTATAGCATTAGTTGCAGTTGCACGCCTTGCAAGGCTTCGGCTATGCTGAATTTGCTTCCGCCTGTTTTGTAATCTATGACTTTTATTTGTTCTGTGCCGTCGCGGGTTTTTATGTCTACGCGGTCTATGCGACCTGATAGGGATAGGGTTTTGCCGTCTTCTAGGGAGATTGTGGCTAGAATATCTTGTTCTATCATTTCGGGAAGATATTCACCGCGTTTGATTTGTTCGCATAATGCCCAGCATGATGCCGCCGCTACTCTGCGAACTTTGTTTAAAATATGTTTGTTTCTCGCGCTGCTGTCGAAGATTGAATTTTCTAGGTCTATGCCGTCTACTAGGGTGTTTACTATGTTGTCTATTTTGTCGCGGTTGAAGTCTTGTAGCGGGGTGGCGGTTTTTTCTTTATCGCCCCATACTTGTTGGGTGAATCCTGCTATTACATCATGAAATAGTTTGCCTAGGTCGGTGGGTAGTAATTCGTAGTGCTTGCGTGGTTTTGCGTTTAGAATATAGTTCATGTAGTACGCGAAGGGGCAACGTGCGAAGGCTTCTAGGCGTGTTGCGGCTGTGTATATTGTTTCGCCATATAGTTGGCTTACTGTCGCGGGCGAAAGCTCTGATGGCGCGAAGAAAATGCTATTTTCTGCGGCGTAATCGGAAAGGATTGGCGCGGGGATTGTTTTGATATTTGGGAACATTGCTTTCACTTTTGTTAGGATTAGTGCGGGGCGTAGGGGTTTTCCGTTGGGAAGGGATTCTGCGTGAATGAAGATTAGTTTTTCGCTTGGTTGGGACAGGGCGCAGTATAGACTGTAGTTTTGTTCGTTTAGGCGTAGGGCGTTTTCGGGGGCTAGTTCTATTGCGGAGTTGCGTAAAGTTTTGCGTTCGTGGTCGGTGAATAAACCTATTTGCGTGGGGATTTGCGGCAAAACGCCGTCATTCGCGCCTAGTACAATCATTGCCTTTATTTGCGGATAGCGCGAACGCCCAATGTCACCTAGTACAATTTGGTCTATGGTGGGAGGGATTCTTCCTAGCCCAACTTGTGTTAGTCCTGCGTCTAGGGTTGCGGCGAAGGTTTTTAGCGATACTTTTTCGTTGCCTAGGATTTCTACCAACTTGTCGAAGACTTCGCAAAGTTTCGGCCATATTTGCGCGTGAAGACGCGCTGTGGCTGGGTCGCCGTTGTACATATGTTTATCGAACCACTCTTGTAAAGTTTCGGGTACGCGCAAGGCGTACAGCATGTCGAATATTCGGCGAGAGTGATTTTTTACTGTTTCGGTGGAATCTGGGCGCATTTTCTCGAAGGGAGATAATGCCTTTAGTAGTTGTTTGCGTCCGTGTTCTGCTGCTTCGTCTGTGAAGGTGCGTCGCTTCCAGCGGTAGGAATTTATTCCGTTGGCTAGGGCGTAGTTTTCCAAGATGTCTATGGTTTCTGGGGTTGCGTTGGTTAGGCGCGTTTTTAGGAAGCGGAATACGCTTTCGTAGCTCCAGTTGCGTAGGGGAATATCTAGCGCGGCGCGTATCATTTCTGTTAGCGGGTGCGATAGAATATCCGTTTCCGTGTCAACGAACATTGGGATTTTTAGGCGGTCGAATACCGTTTGTAAAATCTTTTCGTAATGCGAACGGTCGCCGCATAGGATTGCTATGTCGCGGAAACGATAGCCGTTTTCGTTTACCATTTCTAGGATTCTTTGCGCCGTGGCGTATACGGAAGTATATCTGTCTGCGGCGGCGATAAATTCTATGTTTTCGGTGCTTGCGGAAGGTTTCGGATTATGCATACCGAAATTCTCCACGAAAAAGGATAACCCTGTCGCGTTTAGATGGCGTAGGTTTTGCTCCATATGCTTGTGTGGGAGAATTTGTGTGCGGCTGTCTAGGGCTATTTTTTCTAGTTTCTCCTTTGTTTCGCGAGGGGCGTTAAATAGACGGTGCTGCATTGCTGTTCTTTGCCGTCCTGCGTCTAGGGTTAGCGTTATTGTTAGCTTTGCGGCGCGTTTCATTATATGTAGCAAAACTTGCCGCTCTTGTGGCGTGAAGCCAGAAAATCCGTCCACCCAGAAATATGCCCCGTCTAGTAGCGGTAGCGGTTCTTGTGGGTTTTCAGATAGTTTTTTGCATAGTAGTTCTGGCATTTCGTCGGTTAGTAGGTATCGTCCTGCTACTGCTTCACGGTATCGCGTTAGAAGCAACGCCATGTCTCGTAGCTTCGCCGCTAGTGCTGGTGAGGAATGCATTGCGCGGTCGTGTAGGTCACTTGCGTTTACGCGATAGTGATTCATTTCGGTTATGGTTTGCGTTAGTTCCGATACAAAACCATGCTTGTCTGCCGCGCTTTTGTAGTATTCCAATTCGTCGGCTACTTCAAATAACACCTTGCGCAGAAGCATTTGTTTGCCTAAATCGTCTGCATGTTGACCCGGTGGCCCGCCAAACGAAGCAAATAACCGATATGCTAATCGGTTAAAGCTTAGTACTTGCACTTGCGTTGCAGCTTCGTAATCGTCAGATTCGCCACCACTTAGCAAAAGTTTCTCTGATTGCAGGGAAAATTGCTCGGGTACGAGGTAGTATAACGGCGCGTTTTCGGCATTGTCGTATGCCATTTTCTCGCGGATTTCCTTTAGTACATAAGATGTCTTTCCCGTACCCGCTCCGCCTAGTATGAATTGGATTGCCATTGTTTATAATTCCTTCCCGTAAGGCGTTGCTAACTTCAAAACCGTTTTTCCAGAATTAACTCAAGCCCTTCGCCTTCGTCGTAGAGATTGCCAATATCACGATAGCCGAATTTTCTAAGAAAGTGTTGCCCTTTTTCTTTAGACATAGTTGAAGTTAAAACACGACGATGTTTTTGTTTTTGCATTTCGCTTTCCCAGAATTTCAGTAATTGCGAGCCAACGCCGCAACGCGTATACCCACTGGGAACATACAGCATATTCAAAAACGGAATGCTATCCCAAAAATAATTCCATCGCGCAATACCCATAATAACCTCGCTATTTTTGTATACCAAAACACGCCCATCATCAACGGCCTTTTCAAGCATTTCTTCGGGTATATGCCTGTCAAATTCCTCTATTTCCGATAAATCGTCTTGCGTAGCATAACGCACCATAGTAATTCTCCTTTCAGTCTTTAAGTGAAACTAATGTACCACGCTGAAAATATTTAGACAATAGTCAATCTATTTTGAGAGTTTTTTGCAAATAAAGTGAGAGTTTGTTTTTTTTACAGCAAAAAAGCCATATCTATGCCTCTGACATGGCTTCTTTGACACTTAGCGATTGTAAGGAAATTAGCGTATGTTTCCACTACAAAGCTGGAACATCATAATTTGTTAGTAACGCTTCAATCATACTGTTTCGATTGCTCTCCCGCGCACCAACAAAATAAAAATGTTCATGAGTTATTTTGTTGCAATCCCCCCAAATAGATTCGATATACGGATTGCTTCGGTATTTATTGTAATCCCATGTAGATAACATAAATCTTGCACCACTCGCCAACAAGCACTCTTTTAAACGAACTTCCTGTTCCTCGTCCCAGCTATCATAATAATCAACATGCCGCCCTATATATGGCGGGTCGCAATAGACAAAAGTATTTTCATTGGCGGCTAACTCAAGTGTACGTTCAAATGGCTGACATAAAAACGTCCAATCTCTATCACGCATCATGTTGGCAAAATTCGCAACTTGATTCACAATTTTTGTGACATACGCCTTTGCAAACCGTTCTGGCTTATGCCCAAAGGGTACATTAAACTGGTCTTTCTTATTAAATCGAATCATTCCGTTAAAACATGAGCGATTGAGAAACAGAAAATCCAGCGGATTATGTTCCTTGTTAAACCTTTCGCGAACGGCATAATAATGCTCTCCGCCCTTTTTCGTAAGAATAGCCCCTTCTTCTTCCAAGAACTCCCTAACAATAATGGGAGTTATCTTTTTAGCATTCAGCTGATTGTAAAACTTCACAATATGAGGGTTTATATCTGAAAAAATGGCTTTGTTAGGCGCGATATTAAGTCCAACAACCGCAGAACCCATAAACGGCTCAATCCAAATGGCATCATCATCAAGGCTGACAGTGGGTTTAATCAACGGAACTACCTCTGTTTTAATCCCTTGTATTTTAATTGGCGGGACAAATATTTTATCGCACATTGTTTTTTATCTCCTTTGGCAATCCGCGATATAATATATACTCATCAAAAGAGGTCATAGCTTTTCTCGCCCCTGTTTTTGATTCAATTTGGATTTTACCGTAATTAGCCCAATAATCGTCGAATATATCCTCGCCAGCTTTTGCGAAAACGCCGTTTCCTTTCAAAATATCATCTATGTTTTTGATGCTTCCTATGTTCGCAGTATTTCCGCTTCCTCTTTTATCGCTTGCAATCCGCCATTTTTCACTGGCAAAAAAAATAAAACGATTTATTGTAGATGGAATTTGCTCCAATTCATCGATGGAATACTTGCGTGATTCAAAATCCGCTGTTAAAACTACACGCGAATATATAATACCCAAACAAAAATGCCCACTATATTTCTTATACGGGTATTGGATATTTTTACTGCTTTCGCGATTAATAAAATATTCGCCATGCGAACCAAGCGTAAAACCGTTACAAAATCCCTTACGTTTCTCGTCGATATACGTAGTTTTTAAGTCCAGCGCGAATTTAATCTCGTGGTTGTTCTTGTTTACAAATGTTAAATCGGGATACCAGTTTTGGCATGTTGCTAACTCAATTATGTAGCCAATACTTCGCGCAAAGTCAAAAAAATGCGGAAATAAATGCAACTCAAGGATTTTTGATAAAACCTTTGTATCAGACGAAATAGTATAGATATTTTGAACACATCAATAAATCCCTTGACAGTCCAATTGCCATCAAGGGCTATATGATTCTCAAGTGTTTTGGCAAATTCCGATAACGCTGTATGGAATACGACCTTTTCTGCTGCGTACTTCTCTGACAGTTTGACATCTTGTGTTTTCATAAATACCCTCCGCACGTTATTGCAAATATTTCTTCAAAGCATTCCAAACGGCTTTAAAATCCAGTGGTTTGCCAATGTGAGCATTCATGCCAGCGTTTAGGCAGTTTTCTATATCTTCGCGGAAGACATTTGCTGTCATTGCTACTATTGGGATGGTTTTAGCGCGGGGGTGTTCTAATGCGCGGATTTTTTGGGTTGCTTGGTAGCCGTCCATTATGGGCATGTGAACGTCCATGAAAACTAGGTCGAATTTCTCTGGGAACTCGGCGAAAAGGGCGTAAGCTTCACCGCCGTTTTCTGCGCATACTATTTCTAGTTCGCTGTCTTCTAGCATTGCGATTATAATTTCGCGATTAATTTCGCCGTCGTCTACTAATAATAAGCAACGGTCTGGGAAGGTCTGTTCTTCGGTGGCTGTTGGTTCTACTGCGAAGAGTTGCGCGATTTCATCTTTGTCGGGCTTTTTGGCCTGTATTGTGAATGCGAAAGTCGCACCTTGCCCCAGTTCTGATTCTACCCAAACAGTGCCGCCCATAAGTTCGACAATATGTTTGGAAATGGCAAGCCCAAGCCCCGTACCTCCAAATTTTCGTGTTGTGCTATCCTCTGCCTGCACGAAGGATTTAAACAGCTTGCCTTGTTGCTCTTTGTTCAGCCCAATGCCTTCATCTATTACGCGGAAATGAATGGTGCATTCATGTTCGGCAAGATTTTTCAAATGGGCTTCCAAACGGATTCCCAAATGATTTGGTGTAAACTTACATGCGTTTGAAAGCAGGTTGGTTAAAACCTGCGCAAGCCTTTGTTTATCGGCAACAATGATTTTTGGAATTTGGGGGTCAATAAACAAGCTGAATTTTTGTTTTTTCTCGTCCATGCGGAATTGATTTAGTGCTACAACATTTTCTATCATTTTGTCCAAACCGAATGGTTCATCGGAAAGTTTAAGCATTCCCGCTTCGATTTTGGACATATCCAGAACGTCGTTAATTACGCCCAGTAGATGACTTGACGCAGCTTCTATTCTGTCGAAGGAGTAATCCTTGCGCTCTTTGGAATCGGCATCGCGTCCCAATTTTGTCATACCCAGAACTACGTTCATAGGGGTGCGCATCTCGTGGCTCATGGTGGACAGGAAATTACTTTTTGCTTGCGAAGCAGCTTCTGCGTTACTTAAAGCCGCTCTTAATTGGATTGAACGAGACTTAATATCTTGCGTCATCTCGTTGCGAAGAAGCGCGTTGGCCATAAGCAACCCACCCGAACGCAGAACAATTTCATCACTAGACGAAAACCCACGTTCGACACGAAGGTCACAGAACCCAATAAGCCCCCATATTACGGAAGGGCGTAGGAAAATAGGTATTATCAAATAGCTTTTAGTGTCTATCAAACCAAGTGTATCTTGCAC
>WQVV01000071.1 GCA_009785665.1 Defluviitaleaceae bacterium | reverse complement strand
GTGCCGCCCGCCTGCTTATGAGTATACTACTACTTTGTTGCGTCCTAGTTCTTTTGCAAGGTATAAGGCGGAATCGGCGTTGGAAATGAATTGTTCAATTGTGCATTCATCTGTGGCAGGAGTGGCGGCGTTCGCGCCTACACTTATTGTCGCTTTTGCGTTTTCGCCTGTGTCAGTTTTAATTACGGCGGCTTCGACATCTTTACGGATATTCTCGCCTATTGTATTGCACTCTCCACCCGTTGCATTTTGCAGAAGAACAACAAAACCGCCATAAATCCAGCGTGCCGCAAAATCGCCAGGGCTTAACAACGCGTTATCTGAAATAATTTTCGCAACATTAAAAAGACACTCGTCGCCTTGACGATACCCATAAATTGCATTGTACGTGCGTAATTTATCAACGTCCATTATCAGAATACCCAGTTGCCTATTCTCACTTTTGGCGCGTTGCCATTCCTCATTAAGACGCTGTTCAAAATACCTACGATTCGGAAGTTTTGACACCGCATCCATCAAACTAAGTTCGGTAATGGTACGCATTTGTTCCATAAGCTGCAACTGTATACTAATTCTCAACTTCACTATAGTTGGGTTATACGGCTTGGAAATATAATCCACCGCGCCTAGACGCAACCCTTTTGCTTCGTCAGCTTCTGCGTCAAGGCTTGTTATGAAAATCACAGGAATATCCTTCGTTTCCACATTTTCGCGAAGGTTTTGCAAAGTTTCGTAACCGTCCATTTGCGGCATAACAATGTCCAACAAAACAATATCGGGTTTAGCCGCCTTAGCAATCTGAATAGCCTCCACCCCGCCCGAAGCAGCATGTATTATATATTCGTCCTGCAAAATTTGTATCAAATGCGTTTGGCTTACGCGACTGTCATCAACCACCAAAATCGTGCCTTTTTTCTTATCTCTCATCAATACTATCCCTCCAGCTATATGCCGATAGTAAAAACCGCAGGCAAACTGCCTACGGTATATTATAAGTTATACTAATTCCAGAAGTACCATAGGTGCGGCATCTCCGCGTCTTGGCCCAATTTTCACCATTCTTGTGTATCCACCGTTGCGTGACTCATATTTTTCGGCCTTCTCAAACATCACGTTAGCGATATTAATTTCCTTAGATTCGCTACGCATACGCCGTCTATTTTCGGGTGCTTCGGTCACAGGGTACAACACACTTAGAATTTTACGACGTGCGGCAAGTCTTGTTGGCATGTCTTTATTAATTTCGCGCTGTACTTCGTTGTACTCTGTCACTTTGCGACCATTTTCCACTGTTTTCACGCGTCTGCCTTTTGCATCCTTTTGCGGAACTTTCACGGTAATGGTTTCCGTGTTATAATTTTTTGCTTCTTTCGCGGCTAAGGTAATCAATTTCTCGGCTATTTTTCGGACTTCCTTTGCACGCGTTTCTGTTGTTACTATTTTGCCATGATATATCAATTGCGTAGTAAGACTTCGCAACATAGCCTTTCTCTGGCTAGATGTGCGGCCTAATTTTCTGTAGCCGGGCATGGTTTCCACTCCTTATTCTTCCAAAGTTTTAGAAATTATATCCGGCTTCGTGACGTATGCGTGACTTAAAACGCATGTCGCCGGTGTTGCGCCTTCGGCGGTCTATTCATCTGCTGGCTGAAGCGCAAGCCCCAAATCCGCCATTTTTTTCAACACTTCCTCAAGCGACTTGCGCCCAAGGTTGCGTACCTTCATCATATCATCTTCAGTTTTGCTTGCAAGGTCTTCTACATTGTTGATTCCAGCACGCTTCAAGCAGTTGTAACTGCGTACAGACAGGTCAAGTTCTTCAATGCTCATCTCAAGCATTTTTTCTTTCAAACCTTCTTCACGCTCTACCATGATTTCTGCGGCTTTTGCAGAATCCGACAAGTCAACAAACAAGTTGAAATGCTCTGTCAAAATTCGTGCACCCCAGCACACAGCATCTTTCGGGCTGATTGTGCCATTTGTCCACACTTCTAGGGTTAGTTTATCGTAGTCTGTGATATTTCCTACGCGTGTGGGTTCAACATTAAAATTCACCTTGCGAACGGGCGTGAATATCGAATCTATCGGAATCAGGCCAATTGGCTGGTCGGGACTTTTGTTCTTATCCGCGCCAACATAACCATGCCCTTTCCGAATTGTCATTTCTATAAACAATTTTGCATCAGTAGTACCCAAGGTTGCAATTACCATGTCGGGTTCGAGTACTTCAACGTCTGCGTCAAGTTTAATATCACGCGCATAAACTACGCATTCGCCACTGGCTTCAATTACCGCCGTTTTTGGCTCGTGATTTTCGCTTAAATCGCGCAGAGAAAGATTCTTCAAATTGAGAATGATTTCCGTAACATCTTCCTTGACCCCTGGTAAATGGCTGAACTCATGCAACACGCCATCAATGCGAATATTGCTGACCGCCGCCCCTGGCAAACTTGACAACAGCACCCTTCTTAGAGAATTACCCATTGTCGTACCAAAACCGCGCTCTAGTTGGTCTACGATGAACTTACCGTACTCATCGCCCTTGGTTTCTACAATTTCTATACGAGGTTTTTCGATTTCCAGCATACTGCGTCAACCTCCCTTGAAGTTAAAGTTTAACTATTTCGAGTACAACTCAACAATTAGTGTTTCACGTAAGTCGTATGTGATATGCTCGCGGTTTGGCTTGGAAGCAACTGTTCCACGGAAATTATCGGAATCAGAGGTAAGCCATTCGGGAACAGTACGAGTACCTGTCACGTCAACAACGTCCTTGAATCTTTGCAACGTCTTGGATTTATCGCGAACTTGAATCACATCACCAACCTTCACTTGATATGAAGGAATGTTTACTTTTTTGCCATTAACCGTAATTAAATTATGGCGCACAATTTGACGTGCTTCTGTACGCGAACGTCCATATCCAAGCCTGTAAACGGCATTATCAAGGCGCAATTCCAAGAGACGCAACAAATTCTCACCCGTAACACCAGGGGTGCGACGCGCGATTTCAAAGTACTTACGGAATTGCTTTTCCAACACGCCATAAATACGTTTAGTTTTTTGCTTTTCTCTAGTTTGCTGACCGTATTCAGAAAGCTTTTTGCGGCTTGTGCCATGCTGACCAGGCGCGGTCGGACGCTTATTGATGGGGCAACATTGCTTAGAGCATTTTTCCCCTTTAAGAAAAAGTTTTTCGCCTTCCCTGCGGCAAAGTCTGCAAACAGGGCCTGTATATCTCGCCATATAGTCCTCCAATAATTATAAAAAGATAAAAGACCTCTGGGGGCGTTGCCCCCAATCCCCCAGAAACTTTTGAAAAAGTTTCATCAAAACTTTGATGAAAGAATTGAGGGGTTTGTTTGCATTCATTAGACGCGTCTGCGCTTTGGTGGGCGACAGCCATTGTGCGGAACAGGGGTTACATCTTTAATCATGGTTACTTCAAGACCTTGAGCTTGAAGTGCGCGGATTGCGGCCTCACGACCACTACCAGGCCCATTTACAAAGACTTCCACGGTTTTAAGACCGTATTCCTTTGCCGCTAGGGTTGCTGTTTCGGCCGCTTGTTGCGCCGCATATGGCGTAGACTTACGGCTTCCACGGAAACCAAGTTGCCCAGCAGATGCCCAACTTAAAGCATTACCAGCTGTATCTGTAATTGTAACAATCGTATTGTTAAAAGACGATTGAATATGAACTTGACCTCTGTCAACAAACTTCCTGTCGCGTCTGCGGCGCGTTGCCGCTCTTTTAACCGCTCTTTTCGGCATTTTCAAACCTCCACATTTTATAACTATGCAACACTATCCACTCGGTCTGTTGTAACTGGCTTCAAGACGTACCCCAAAACCACCAATACCGAAAAGCGGTGTCGCCGCCCGCAGGGCTTATTTTTTCTTGTTGGCTACTGTACGCGCCTTACCTTTGCGTGTGCGTGCGTTTGTGCGCGTGCGCTGTCCACGTACAGGAAGACTTTTACGGTGGCGTACTCCACGATAACAGCCGATTTCTACCAACCGTTTAATGTTAAGCGCGACCTCACGGCGCAAGTCACCTTCCACCATTTGAGAAGCTTCTATAACATTACGGATTTTTATTACTTCGTCGTCGGTCAAATCACGAACACGAGTGTCCAAGCTTATTCCCGCCTCTGTCAAAATTCTGATAGAACTTGGGCGACCAATTCCGTGAATATAGGTGAGTCCAATTTCAACTCTTTTTTCCCTTGGCAAGTCAACGCCTGCTATACGTGCCATAAATACCTCCTGTCAACGCGTTGAATCAGCAAAAGTGCCGATTGCGCGCCGAAAAACATAAAATTTTCACACAATCTAATACATATCTGCGCCTAAAACAACGCGTTAGCCCTGTCTTTGTTTGTGCTTAGGGTTTTCGCAAATAACTCTTAATGCGCGCTTGCGCCTAATAATTTTGCATTTTTCGCAAATTGGTTTAACCGATGGTCGTACTTTCATGGTGTACCTCTCCTTTTGCAACTACTTATCGCGCCAAACAATCCTTCCCTTAGTCAAATCATATGGCGACATTTCTATCAGCACCTTATCACCTGGAATTATGCGAATGAAATTCATTCGCAGCTTACCAGATATGTGCGCAAGGATAATATGTCCATTTTCAAGCTGAACTTGGAACGTAGCGTTAGGCAGTTTTTCTAAAACCTTGCCTTCTACTTCTATTACATCGTCTTTTGACAATGCGGCTTACCTCCCTCCGAGTTAGCATCAATACTTTCTACAAAGCACCGAAGCTGTTTGCGAATGTCTGCGTCTTGCAACGCTCGCCCAACGGGCTGCATTTCCACTTGAGTATTTGTTGGTTGTACATGTTTAGCCTTTTTTTTCTTTGGCTTTTCAAGGGTTCGCAGTTTGCCATCCACTAACGTCAAATATATACCGTCGTCTTCTAGCACAACCATTGCCCTACCCTTATCGCGACCTTTTTTTGAAAAAACTATCGTTCCTCGCGTCATAGGGTTAAAATCTCCGGTTCGCCATCTGTGATTAGTACTGTATTCTCGTAGTGGGCAGAGTATTCTCCGTCTCGGGTTACTACTGTCCAAGTGTCGTCTAACATGCTTATGTCATAAGTGCCGATATTAATCATCGGCTCTATTGCCAGTGTCATTCCGCGCCGCAAACGCGGGCCGCGCTTCTCTTGTCTTGTATGGGGAATTTGCGGGTCTTCATGTACTTGCCGACCCACGCCATGACCACACCATTCTTGCACTATTCCGAATCCGAACGGCTTGACGTAATCGTCAATTGCATTAGAAATATCATGCAGACGATTAGATTCGGTGCAACATTTCACTCCTGCAAAGAAGGACTGTTCTGTTACATCTATGAGCTTCTGGTGCATCTCGCTGATTGTGCCTACGGCAATAGTTCGCGCCGCATCACCATGAAAGCGTTTAAAACACACGCCAATATCAATACTGATAATATCGCCACTTAAAAGCTTTCTTAAACCAGGCACACCATGAATCACTTCATTGTTTACGCTGGCGCATATTGCCGCAGGAAATCCCCTATAGCCTAGAAAGGAGGGCTTCGCATCATTGCTTTGGATAAAATCCTCTGCTATAGCACTAAGTTCACCTGTTGTCACTCCTGGTTTTATATGCTTTTGTAGCAATTCATGAGTTCTTGCGCAAATTTTGCTTGCGGTTCGCATGAGCGAAATTTGTTCATCATTTTTGATAAAAACGCCCATAGCCTATTCAAGAAATCCTTTGTAGTGACGCATGAGAAGTTGTGACTCCAGCTGCTTCACAAATTCAAGTGCAACGCCCGTTACGATTAGAAGTGATGTTCCGCCGAAAGCGATATGCTGAATTTGCGGCACAATTATTCCCATAACAATAGGAGTAAGTGCGATTAAGCTGTAGAAACATGCGCCAATCCATGATAGGCGTTTAACGGTGGTTTCAATAAAATCACTTGTTGGTTTACCTGGGCGAATCCCAGGGATAAAGCCGCCGTTCTTTTTCAAGTTTTCCGCCATATCAATTGGGTTTACTGCGAAAGACGTATAAAAATGCGTAAAGGCGAAAATCAGAACAGTGTAGATTATAATTCCAATCCAGTGCATACCACCAGTGCGGTTGAAATCAACAAACTGTGAAATGAACTCTAGCCAACCAATTTCCAAACCCGCACCAACAGCGAACTGATTCACCATAACAGGAAGTCCCAAGAAAGACATTGCGAAGATGATTGACAGAACACCCGCAATATTAACCTTTAATGGAATATGCTGTTGTGGTTGCCGCAAACCGCCTGAAGCCGCTTTGCGCGAATACTGAACAGGAATGCGCCGTTCGCCTTCATGAACAAGAACAACAAACACAATAATTGCAATAAACGCAAGAAGAATCGCAACAACTGTAGCAATCGTACCAATATCAGGTTGGTCAGTTAGCATACTCCAGAAAATCATGAAGCCCATAGGAAGCCCCGCCAAAATATTAGCGAAAATCAAGAAAGACGCACCGTTACCAATACCCTTCTCGGTTAGAAGCTCCGCAAGCCACATAATAAAAATTGTACCAGTCATCATAGCAATGGTTGCTGTGATATACATAAACATATTTTGATGGTAGAACAGATTTATAGATAAACCCATATGCGCACCATGTCGCGTGTATGAGAACACCATTCCCGCGCCTTGCAACGCAGCAAGTCCTACCGCAAGATAACGTGTAATCTGTCCAATTTTTTTGCGCCCTTCTTCGTCTTCTTTCTGCATTTGACTAAGCTGCGGAACAGCATAAGTCAACAACTGCATAATAATCGAAGCCGTAATGTATGGCGCGATACCCATTGCAAAAACCGACCCGATTTCACCACCCATTAACATGGATAAAATCGTCATAACTTGGTCTTGCCCTTGATTTTCGTATCTGTAAAAATTCAAAAGAGACAAGTCCATACCAGGTAGAGGAACAAGAACTGCACCCACGCGGTATATAAACAGCAACAGGAATATAAATAGTAACTTTTTGCGAATATCTTCAACGCGCCAAGCATTGGCGAATATCTTGAACAAGTTAAATCACCTCTGCTTTACCGCCCGCGGCTTTAATTTTTTCTGCGGCAGATTGGCTGAAGTAATTAACCATAACAGTCAACTTCTTCTTAATATCGCCATTGCCCAGAATTTTAACGCCGTCACGCGGGTTAGACACAAGACCTTTTTGTTTCAAGGCCGCGATGTCAACAGTTGCACCGTCTTCAAAAACATTCAGAAGTTGCACATTGATTGCGACAATTTCCTTAGTGTTGCGGCAAGTGTGTCCCCTTTTGGGAAGGCGACGATACAAAGGCATTTGACCGCCCTCGAAGCCGACTTTTCCGCCACTGCCAGAACGAGACTTTTGTCCCTTATGTCCACGCCCAGAGGTTTTACCGTTGCCCGAACCATGACCGCGTCCACGCCGCCAAGCTTTGGTTGTTGCACCTTTAGCGGGTTTAAGTTCTCCCAGTTTCATGGAAGTACCTCCTATGCTTCTTCAACTTTAATCAGATGTTTAACGTGGTGAATCATACCCCTAATTGCAGGGTTATCTTTTTGCTCTACGGTGGCGTGTAATTTTCTTAGCCCCAGAGCTTGAATGGTTGCCCTATGCTTAGGTTTCGCGCCGATAGGCGAACGCACCAATGTAATTTTCAACATTAGCCATTCCTCACTTCGTAAAGTTCTTCAACGGTTTTGCCGCGAAGACGTGCCACAACTGTAGGGGTTTTAATCAATTTAAGCCCTGAAAGCGTAGCCTTAACCACATTATGCTTATTATTAGAACCAATCGACTTTGTAACAACATTACGAACGCCTGCGAGTTCTAAAACAGCACGAACCGCGCCGCCAGCAATCAAACCAGTACCTTCGGGTGCAGGACGCATAAGAACTTTCGCCGCGCCAAAGTGACCAATGATTTCATGGAACAAGGAATCGTTCTCGTTTTTCTCAAGGAAAATCATGTTTTTCTTCGCGTCTTCTTTGCCTTTGCGAATTGCTTCGGGAATTTCGTTTGCCTTGCCAAGCCCAACGCCTACATGTCCAGCTTCATCGCCGACAACCACAAGGGCGGCAAAGCGGAACGTGCGCCCGCCTTTTACTACCTTTGTTACGCGATTGATTGAAACTACCCTATCTTTTAAATCAAGGGCGTTTGCATCTATTTTTTTCATCGCCATTTTAGCTTTCTCCTTCAACGCTAGAACTTCAGACCTGCTTCTCTGGCGGCATCCGCCAAAACTGCGATTTTTCCATGGTATAGGTATCCGCTTCTATCGAAAACAACTTCGCTGATTCCTAAATCAATGGCTTTTTTCGCCACTTGAGTTCCCACAACTTTTGCTGCATCCTTATTCGACGTGGACTTTAAATTCTCAGCTTTTACCAAAGCCGCGTCCATTGTAGACACGCTTGCTATGGTATGCCCCTTTACATCGTCGATAATTTGCGCATATATATATTTGTTAGACTTGAAAACGGTCAGGCGCGGTCTGTTCGCTGTACCCGATAAGTTGCGACGCAATCTGTAATGACGTTTTTTACGCGCTGCTGCGCGACATGGTTTGTTTATCATAACCGCTCACCTACCTATTTCTTACCGGCTTTACCGGCTTTGCGTCTGATATATTCGTTTTCATACTTAATACCCTTGCCCTTGTATGGCTCGGGTGGACGTTTTTCGCGTATATTCGCGGCGTATTGACCAACTTTTTCTTTGTCAATGCCCGTGATTATAATTTTGTTTGTGCCATCTACCTCGCTGGTGATTCCTTCTGGGTCTTCCATTTCCACTGGATGGGAATATCCGAGGTTTAGGGTTAGCTTTTTGCCACTTTTTGCGGCACGATAGCCCGTTCCGTTAATTTCCAAACGCTTGGTATATCCGTCTGTTACGCCCACAACCATGTTGTTGATTAATGTGCGCGTAAGCCCGTGCAATGCTCTAAACTTTTTCAAGTCATTTGGGCGTGTTATTTTCAACTGACCCTCTTCTTGTGCGATGGTCATGTCTGGCGAAAGTTTACGGGTTAATGTGCCTTTTGGCCCTTTTACTGTAAGTTCATTTCCATCGGCAACCGTAACGGTTACACCTGCGGGAACGATTATAGGAAGTTTACCTATTCGAGACATGTTTCTGCACCTCCTCGTATTTTTATTTCCAACGACTACACTATATGGCTTCGAGACGTAACAGAAAGCCTAAAATGTATGTCATTGGTGAAAAGCGGCTTTGCCACGCTACCAAACAAAAGCCAGAACTTCGCCGCCTACGCCTTGTGCGCGGGCTTCTTTGTCTGTCATAACGCCTTTGTTTGTTGATACTATTGCAAGCCCTAAGCCGTTTAGAACTTTAGGCAAGTCTTCGCAACCTGCGTAAACTCTAAGTCCTGGCTTCGAGATGCGCTTTAACCCCGCTATGACTTTTTCGCTTTTGCTTTTGCCATATTTAAGGGTGATTCGCATGGTTTTTTTAACGCCATTTTCTATTAGTTCATAATTTTTGACAAAACCTTCTTTTACCAAAATCGCCGCTATGGCTTCTTTCATTTTGGACGATGGCATGTCTACGGTTGTATGCCTTGCCATGTTCGCGTTGCGGATTCTTGTGAGCATATCCCCAATAGGATCGGACAACATGGGCAATCCTCCTAGCTAAATCTTCAATATAATTACGATTTTCTATCTGACCAAACTGGCTTTGAAACGTACACGCCAACAACCAAGATAGTCAATCGGCGAAAAGCGGCTGTGCCGCACGCTACCAGCTTGCTTTGCGCACGCCTGGAATTTGACCACGGTATGCCAATTCGCGGAAGCATATGCGGCATACGCCGTATTTGCGCAATGTTGCGTGTGGTCTTCCGCAGATATTACAACGTCTATATGCCCTTACGGCAAACTTCGGTTTTTTTGCAGCTTTTAGAACTAACGCTTTTCTTGCCATTTTTTTACTCCTCCTAGTTTACTGGGCGGATAAAGGGCATTCCGAACAAGGCTAGAAGCTCGCGAGCTTCTTCGTCTGTGTTGGCGGTTGTTACGAAAACAACTTCCATTCCGCGAAGCTTATCAATTTTATCAAAGGAAATTTCGGGGAAAATCAATTGTTCTTTGATGCCCAAAGTGTAGTTGCCACGCCCATCGAAAGAGTCTGCACTCACACCACGGAAGTCGCGAACGCGTGGAATTGCTACATTTATGAGCCTGTCAACGAAGCTGTACATTTTTGCGCCACGAAGGGTTACTTTACAACCTACGGGCATTCCCGCACGAAGCTTAAACGCAGAAATAGACTTCTTCGCCTTAGTGACAACCGCTTTTTGACCTGTGATGGTTGCAAGGTCGTCGGTGGCGTGTTCAATTACTTTTGCGTTTTCTTTTGCTTCGCCAAGACCGATATTTACAACCACTTTTTCGATTTTGGGTACAGCCATTTTATTTTTATAGCCGAATTTCTTCATCATGCCATCTACGACATCTTTATCGTAGATTCCTCTGAGCCTACTCATAGGAAAAACCTCCATGTTACTGCTTAATCTATAACTTCGCCCGTTGACTTTGCGTAACGCTTTTTGACAACTTTGCCGCCCGATTCTTCCAATTTATAACCTAGACGGGTTGGTTTGTCTTTGTGAAGGTACATCACGTTGGAAATATGCAAAGGGGCTTCGCGGCGTGTGATGCCGCCTGTTTGGTTAGCGCGATTGGGTTTTTGGTGCTTTGTTTGCATGTTAAGCCCCTCAACCACAACTTTGCCCTTTTCGCGGTCAATTAGAAGGATTCGACCTGTTCTGTCGAGTTCCTTTCCTGCGATTACTTTCACCATATCACCGCGTTTAAGTTTAACTTTATTCATAAAAATCACCGATTTCTATTTTTATCGCCTAAGTCCAACTACAGAACTTCGGGGGCGAGAGAAACTATACGCGTGAATTGCTTCTCGCGCAATTCTCTTGCAACTGGGCCGAAAATACGAGTACCTCTAGGGGTTTTATCGTCGCGAATGATTACGGCGGCATTTTCGTCAAAGCGAATGGACGAACCGTCGGGACGAGAAAGCCCTTTGACAGTGCGAACGATTACCGCCTTCACAACTTCACCCTTCTTAACTACGCCCCCTGGGGAAGCGTCTTTAACAGAGGCTACAATGATGTCTCCCACGTTGCCATAGCGGCGTTTACTGCCACCAAGCACGCGAATACATAGAAGTTCTTTCGCGCCTGAATTATCCGCAGAGGCGAGCCGAGTTTCCTGTTGTATCATTTAAAACACTCCTATTTCGCCTTCTCTAGGATTGTCACCAAACGCCAGCGTTTTTCTTTTGATAGTGGACGGGTTTCCATTACTCTCACCCTGTCACCTATTCCGCAGGAGTTGGTTTCATCGTGGGCTTTTAATTTATACGTGCGTTTAACAATTTTTCCGATTACGGGGTGACGCACACGATTTTCCACGGCCACCACGATGGTTTTGTCCATTTTATCACTTACTACTTTGCCTACTCTTGTTTTGCGTAGGTTACGTGATTGAGTCTCCATTAGTTACCTCCTATGCCAAACCTTTGGCGCGCCGTGTTAAAACTGTTTGTATTCTTGCAATGTTCTTACGAACTGTGCCTATTCGCGCCGTGTTATCCAGTTGGTTGGTGGCGTTTTGGAAGCGTAAGTTGAACAATTCCTTTTTGCTATCTACAAGTTCAACTTTTAATTCTTCCACGGATTTATCTTTAAGGGACTCGAGGTATTTCTTTGATTTCATAGTACCCTAGCCTCCTTATTATTCTGCTTTAGCCTTGGGGCTTGGTGATTCTGCCTCAGCTAAAATCGCGTCTAGTTCTGCTCTTGAGACTATTTTGCAACGGATTGGCAGTTTGTAACTTGCCAACTTCAACGCACGGCGGGAAACTTCTTCATCTGCGCCGTCAATCTCGAACATTACACGACCTGGTTTTACTACCGCTACCCAGTATTCTGGTGAACCTTTACCGCTACCCATGCGGGTTTCGGCTGGTTTTTCCGTAACGGGTTTGTCGGGGAATATTTTTATCCATACCTTACCGCCGCGTTTCATTGTTCTGTTGAGAACGATACGAGCGGCTTCGATTTGGTTTGCGGTTATCCATGTGGGCTCCATTGCAACAAGCCCGTATGCTCCGTAAGTGATTTTGTTACCGCGCAGGGCTTTTCCTGTCATTCGACCGCGGAACTGCTTGCGTCTTTTTACCCTTTTTGGCATTAGCATAGTCGCCTGCTCCTTCCCGTCTTTCTCTGTATGGGCGGTCTTCTCTACGCGCCTGCCCTGGGAGAACTTCGCCTTTGTATAGCCACACTTTTACGCCTAGTTTACCGTAGGTGGTGTCTGCTTCGGCAAAGCCGTAATCTATATCCGCACGCAATGTTTGCAGGGGAATTGTTCCTTCGTGATAATGCTCTGTTCTTGCAATGTCTGCGCCGCCTAGACGACCAGATACTGCTGTTTTTATGCCCCTCGCGCCGTTTTTCATTGCGCGGGTCATTGCTTGTTTCATTGCACGACGGAAGGTTACACGATTTTCAAGGTCTTTGGCGATTACTTCCGCTACCAATTGCGCGTTAAGTTCTGGCCGTTTGATTTCTTGAATTTCGATGTCTGCTTTATATTCATCGGGGTTGCGGTCGATTAGCTTTTGCACCGCGTCGTTTAAGATTTTGATTGCTTCACCATTACGCCCTATGATAATACCAGGCGCGGCAGTGTGAAGTGTTATTTTCACGCGATTAGATGTGCGTTTAATCGTAATGCGCGCAATTTTTGGGTCTACAGGAACTGGCTTCTTGTCCCTAAAATATTTCTTTATGAATTGGCGTAGATTATGGTCTTCTAGTAGTAACTTTGAGAAATCTTTCTCTGCGTACCATACAGAATCCCATTCTTTATTTATGCCCAACCTCAGACCGTGAGGATTAACTTTTTGTCCCATTAGCTCACCTCTCGTTTAGCACAATTGTGATGTGAC